>JAISJX010000340.1 GCA_031261145.1 Tannerella sp. | reverse complement strand
CATACGGATTGGCTTTCGTAGGATTAGAGACCGCATTGTCGGATGTACCCCAGGCGCCGCGGAAGCTCACTTTCGGTTTGCCCGCTTTACCTTTTTTGGTGGTAATCATTATCACGCCATTAGCCGCGCGCGATCCGTACAGGGAGGTAGCGGCTGCATCTTTCAACACCGTCATCGATTCAATATCGGAAGGATTGATGTGGTTTAAGTCGCCATCAAAAGGCATACCGTCAACAATGTATAACGGGTCTGCCTTACCCGACATGGATGCTATACCACGAATCTCAATACGTGTGTTTCCTCCGGGGTTACCCTGCACATTGACAACATTCACACCGGCCGACAACCCTTGTAAGGATTCAGCGAATCCGGTACCCGATATTTTCTCCAGACTTTCCGCTTTTACCACGGAAGACGAGCCGGTAAAGGTGGACTTTTTCATCGTGCCATAAGCCACAACAAGAACTTCGTCAAGAGCTTGGCTGTTTTCAAGCAGCGTAATCGTAAGTGTATTTTTATTCCCAACAGCTATTTCCTGCTTATCGTATCCGATGTAGGAAACAACAAGGATGGCATTGGAAGCCACAGGCAAGGCGAATTTGCCGTCAATATCGGTAATGCTCCCATTAGTAGTCCCTTTTTCAATAACATTTGCGCCAATAACCGGTTCTCCCTGAACATCAATTACCGTACCGGTAATCCGGACTCCTTGAGCCAGTACTAACGAAATCGTACAAATACAAACACATACGGTAAGACATAGTTTTCGTAATGGAATGTAATTCATAATTCTATATTTGTTCATAAACTTTATAATTTTAATTTTTATACTCTTTTTGTTTGTAAAATTGGAATAATTTCCATCTGTTAATTTTTGGTCGTTGTTTACTCTTTTACTTTTTCATAGGCATCATAATTTAGAGGGTTTAACAATAAAAAAAGCCGGAACATGTTTTTGGCATATTCCGGTTATACATAAATATTGCAGGCTTTCTATCAGCATTCGCACACAGATACGCCCATTACATGCCAAAATCGTACATCCTTCTTTCTTTGACAAACAACCATATCCGGCCAAATATTGGTCGTCAATAATATCTGTAAATCTTTTATATAAGAAGAAAGCCATAATTTGTATTTTTGATTATATTTGCAAAAATAGGCAGTCTTTTTTGATAAACAATAAACTTTTATCATAAAACTTTTCATGGTTAATGTTTTTTGTGATTTGGCGGATTTAAGAACTCAGGTTAATAGCTAAGGGCTAAAAGCTAACAGCAAATAACCTGAGTTTGGATAGATCCCTTTTCAGTCAGCCAGCACGAAATCCAACTGTTTCCGTTCGAGGTTGGCCTGCACAACCTTGACGGTGACGGTATCGCCTAATTGATAGGTGCGTTTGCGACGCTTGCCAATCAGACAATAATTCTTTTCGTCAAAATCATAGAAATCGTCGTCCAGGTCGCGTATGGGAACCAAACCTTCGCATTTGTTTTCGTTCAGTTCCACGTACAAACCCCATTCCGTGACGCCGGAGATTACGCCGTCAAAGATTTTTCCGAGTTTGTCGCTCATATATTCCACCTGCTTGTATTTGATGGATGCGCGTTCGGCATTGGCGGCAATCTGCTCCATCTGCGAACAATGATCGCACTCTTCTTCACATTCGTCCACGGGAACGCTGCTTCCGCCGGCTAAGTAACGCTCCAGCAGCCTGTGCACCATCATATCCGGATAACGGCGGATGGGCGACGTGAAATGTGTATAATGATTGAACGCCAGCCCGTAATGACCAATATTCTCGGTCGAATAACGCGCTTTCTGCATCGAGCGTATCGCCAATGTCTCAATCAGGTTTTCTTCGGGTTTGCCTTTGACTTTGTCTAACAGCGTGTTGATATTTTTAGTCAGTTCGTTTTTGCTGCCTTCGGTCTTTAATTTATATCCGAAACGACGGATGAAAACCGCAAAGTTTTCCATTTTCTCCGGATTCGGGGATTCGTGGATACGGTAAACAAAGGTCTTCTTTTTCTTGCCTTTGGGCGGTTTGCCCACATATTCGGCAACTGTCCGGTTGGCAAGCAACATAAATTCTTCGATCAACTTATTGGCGTCTTTCGATTCTTTATAATAGACACTCAGCGGTTTACCGTTCTCGTCGATTTCAAATTTCACTTCGTAACGGTCGAAGTCGATGGCGCCTTTTTCTAAACGCTCCGCCCGCAATTGTTTGGCCAGACGGTCTAACGTCAATATTTCGTCTTTCAAATCCCCTGCCCCACTTTCGATAATCGCCTGTGCGTCTTCGTATGCAAACCGCCGGTCGCTCTTGATAACCGTCCGGCAAATACGCGAATTTAGTACTTCGGCCTTATCATTCAGTTCAAAAATAGCGGAAAAACACAGTTTCTCCTCATTCGGACGCAGGGAACAGAGTTTATTACACAAGCGTTCGGGAAGCATCGGAATGGTGCGATCGACCAGATACACGGACGTCGCACGCTCGCCGGCCTCCCTGTCAATGATACTTCCGTGCGTCACATAGTGCGTCACATCGGCAATATGAACGCCTACCTCCCAATTTCCGTCCGCTGTCTTTTGCAGAGAGAGCGCGTCGTCAAAGTCTTTGGCATCGCGCGGATCAATCGTGAAAGTGGTCACCTGACGGAAATCTTCGCGTTCGGCAATATCCTCTTTTGTAATCTTTTCGGAGATACGTTCTGCTGCATCTTCCACTTTTTCAGGATAAATGTAAGGCAATCCGAACTCCGCCAGAATGGCGTGCATCTCCGTATTATTCTGGCCGGAGACACCCAGTATATCAACCACTTCGCCTAACGGATTCTTTACATTTTCCGGCCATTCGATGATACGAACCACCGCCTTGTCGTTATTTTTCCCGCCTTTCAGCATATCTTTCGAGATAAAAATATCGTTGGCCAGCGTTTTATCTTCCGTAACCAAAAAAGCATAGTCCTTCGATATCTGCAATTTACCGACAAATGTACTTTTCTTACTTTCAAGCACATCCACTACTTCGGCTTCGGGTTCAGCGCCCTTGCGCCGTGCAAAAAGCTGTACGCGCACCTTGTCGCCGTCCATCGCATGGTGGGAGTTGCGTTCGGCCACACGAATCGGCTCGCCGCCATCTTCGGGGATAAACAAATTTTTGCCGTTACTGCGACGCTGGAACGTCCCGATGGCAACCGTTCCAAGGTCGTTGTAACGAAACCGTCCCGGCTCCAATTCCACAATAATATTGTCCTCCGCCAAGCCGTACAGAATCTCGGCGACCATCAGTTTCTCGGCCTGGCTCTCCATACCGACAAGCTTGCCCAGTTGCCGGTAATTATAAATTATCTTCGGATTGGCCTGAAAGGCATTCAGAATAGCGCGAACGATCTGTTCCTGTTCCATCTGTTCCTTTTTGGCCCCTCCTTTTTTGCGTTCACCCGTCTTCTTTTTCGACGTTTCTTTTGTTTTTTGTTTTCTTCTTATCATTCAAATTTATTTTTTATACATCACAGAGCCGGATACATTTTTCCAGCGAAGCGACTTTATCCGGTTGTTTCGGCACAAACTCCTGACCGACAAAACCGTTATAGCCGGTTTCGACCAATGCTTTGATAATCGCCGGATAATACAGTTCCTGTGTCTCGTCTATTTCGCCGCGTCCCGGATTTCCGCCGGTATGGATATGGGAGAAGAAGAAGTGATATTTCCGGATGTTATCAATGATATTTCCTTCCATAATCTGCATGTGGTAAATATCATACAACAACTTGAAGTTGGGCGAACCGATCCGCCGGCAAAGTTCCACGCCCCATATCGTATGGTCGCACAGATAGTCTTTATGACCCACGCTGTTAAGCAATTCCATCGTCAAGACCACTTTATGCTTTTCGGCTACAGGCATCAGGCGTTTCAATCCTTTTGCACAGTTTTCCCATCCCTGCAAATCGGTTACGCCGTTACGCCGTCCCGCAAAACAAATCAGATTGGTCAGTCCCGCCTCGGCAACCATCGGAATGACTTTTTCGTAGCTGGCCACCAATTCGTCATGCAAAGCCGGATCGTTGAATCCCTTATCAATACCTAACCCTGCACCTTGCGCCATGGCAACGGTCAAACCGTGCGACTGCACCACCGGCCAATCCGCCGGATCCAACAATTCGATGGATTCAATACCAATTGTTTTGCAAATCCCGCAAAATTCTTCCATCGGATAACTACCGAAGCACCATCGGCTTACCGAATGATGCACGTTCCCTTTCAAGGGTTCTTTCGTTTCTTTTACCACTTTCTTTTTAGACTGTGTCACGGATGCGTCAAGCCCTGTCGCCGCAAATGCAACCCCACCGGCTAAAGCCGTTTTGATCGCTGTTCTTCTCGTAATGTTTTCCATAAAATCTTTCTTAATTATATTGATTAATAGATAAAACAGGAATTTCTATCCCTGCCCAACGGACAAAGGTAGTGATAAATTTGAAATGCAAGCGCATAAACACCGGCAAAAGATGATTGTATTGCAGGAGAATTTTTTTTCAAGCCCATTCCGCCCTGATTTCTGCGGCCGTCCGAGCCAGTTCTTCCGGCGTTTTTTTCAGCTTCGGATTGCCGAAAAATATATCGGATTCTTTCCGGATAGGAACCAGATGGATATGCGCATGAGGAACTTCCAGTCCAATCACCGTCAGGCCGATACGTTTACACGGAACGGCTTTTTCGAGTGCGCGGGCAACGATTTTGGCAAAAGCCATCATACGCCCTAACGCAGCATCGTCGATATCAAACAGATAATCAACTTCTTTCTTCGGGATCACCAACGTATGACCTTCGGCTATCGGATTGATGTCCAGAAACGCATAAAACTCTTCGTTCTCCGCCACTTTATGGCTTGGGATTTCACCCGCAGCAATTTTACTAAAAATGGTAGCCATGATTTTTTTCGTTTTTAGATGGATATTTCCAGAATTTCAAATTTGACCATGCCGGATGGGACTTTTATTTCCGCCACATCGCCTACCTTTTTACCCATCAGTCCCTGTGCAATCGGGGTATTGATGGATATTTTATTTTCTTTCAGATTGGCTTCGGAATCAGCAACCAGCGTGTAAGTCATAACGGCTTTGTTCTGAACATTTTTAATTTTCACTTTGTTCAGAATCTGTACCACGTCTGTCTGTATCCGGTTTTCATCGATCAGGCGGGCATTGGAAATCAGACCCTTCATCTGCGCAATTTTCCCTTCCAGGATACCT
>JAISJX010000206.1 GCA_031261145.1 Tannerella sp. | reverse complement strand
TGAATATTGCTTGGGAACATTATCAGGCCTACGGCGACAAAAAAATATTGGAAGCCGTTTATGAAACAGGCAAAAAATGGCTGGGCTTTCTGAACACCTACACTTCCGACGGTATGCTTACGCCTTATGCCGGTGGAGGATATTTTCTCGGCGAATGGGTAAGTCCCGGTCCTATTTTTGAATACGGAGAAACCCCGCAAGCCTTGTTTTTCAATAATTGTGTGTATGTCATGGCGCTGGCGTATTTTATCAAGATATCCGAATCGTTGGGACATGGCAATGAAACGGCGCCTTACCGTGAAACATTGGCAATCCTTCGGTCAAAAACACATAAAAAATATTTCAATCCATCGGTCAACAGCTACTTGGATGGCGACCAGGTGCGAACTGCTTTCGCGCTCTATGCCGGAATTGTTCCCGGTGAATTGCAAAAATCCGTATTGGAACATTTAGAAAAAGATATGACCGGAGAGCATCCTTATTTCAATATCGGAAGCTTTTCACGCTACCCTTATTACCATGTTCTTTTTGCGCATCCGCAATTTCAAGAGATTATCTCCGGCATTCTGTCAAAGACAACTTATCCAAGCTACGGCTATTTTCTTTCAAATGGAGAAACTACATGGCCGGAAACTTGGGAGATCAACCATCCCAACTGTGCTATCATTCATACATCTTATGCAGGCATCTCCGCATGGCTTATCAAAAAGTTGGCCGGAATCGAACCTGAAAGTGAAAATCCCGGCTATCGCACAATCAATATCCGCCCAACCGTAGTTCAGAAACTGACTTACGCCAAAGCCGGATTAGAATCGCCTTACGGTTTGATTGAAAGCGCATGGCACAAAGAAAACGACAAAGTTGTTTACGATTTTTCCATTCCGATAGGTTCCAAAGCGAATATTTATTTTCAGGCAAAATTGGCTGAAATAACAGAAAACGGGCTACCTTTGGCAGAAAGTAACGGAATAAAAGTGATAGAAGAAAAAGGAGATGGCACCTTGATACAAGTCGAAGCAGGGAAATATCGTTTTTTTCAATGAGTGTGCGCTCTACATGGTTGAAAAGTGAGAAGTAAAAAAGTCCGAAAGTTCGCTAAAGCAAACTTCCGGACTTTTTTCAAACCCTTTGTGGTGATGTTTATTATTCCAAAATGGTATATTCTATCGATAAAGATTCAACCGCATCTAAAGCATTTTTGGGCAAAAACGTAGTGACCACAGAAAACGAATCTCCCGCTTTGACATTAGGAATTACGGTTTTGGTATCCAAGTTTTCCACTTGAACGCTTTTGTTTACCGGAGATGTCGGATTGGTATAATCCGTGAAATATACCGTAGTATATTGTACGTCCTCATTCTCCACCAATCCCCAGTTTATGGTCAGATTACCTTCCGCACTGACCTTTGAGGATGTCACCGTTCTGCTCATCAACGAGGCAATATACTTATCACCGTAAACACTTACATTCTTGTTAACGGGTAAAGAATGATTGTTATCTATATCAAAAGTTACCAATTGAAAATTATAAATACCTTCAGGAATATCAAAAGAAACGTCCATTTGAAAGACACCTGGTTGCGTCCTGTTTACTTCAAACTCTTTCGATTCCTTCCGGCCATCCCAGTAGAGTACAACCTTAGTGATACGGGGATCGGCATCAATCAACCAGGAAAACTTCACCCGATCTTTTCCGGGTATTACCTTCACCGAATCCACTTTACCTGTATATAGAATTTCTCCTTGGTCTATATACTTTTGGTGCAAACTGTTATTATCATCACAACTTGTCGCGTATGCCCCCAAAAGGCATATTGTCAGGAAATATATTATTCTTTTCATCTGTTTATAATTTGTATTAATTAAAATTTTATCCCTCAGGTTCCGGTCTCCATCCGTCATCTCCATAGAAATAGAACTCAGCCATGTGCATAGCGCCGCTCGACCATGTTCTTTTAACGATTATACGAACGTACCGGAAGGCTTCCGTAGTAAGAGGAACATTATACTCATATCCTTTTTGCGCAAATTCAGAGTCAGCGCCACCGGGGTTACCGGACGGATCTGGATTGCCGGACGGTCGCTTCACCTCGCAATCCATCACATGGAACCAAGTGCCGTCCGTCTTCCATTCGTCGCTCGTCCAATAATTTATATCCATACCCGGTTTATAATCCTTGGCGCCCCATATTTCAAATTCTCTGAAGGTATGGTTGTTATACCAATAGTTTTCGCGTGCCAGAAAATTCATGCGGCTGAATTGCGCTTCCACACCACAATCAATGGTTACATAAAAGGGCATAGGCATAAAATTCCCTTCTACGGTATGCCATATCACGGTTTTTGATCCATCCCAACAATTTTTAAAAGGACGATTGTTGTTCACAGAAATGTTGTCGCCCGGAAATTCCATGGCAGACCACAATGATTTATCCAACTCCCGTTCAAAAAAGGGCGTAATCCTGTCCTCTTTCATCTCTGATTCATTTCCCCATTTATCAATAATCTTTAGGGCAAAATGTTGTTCGACTGGATCAAAAGGTCTGAAGGAAAGTTCGGCGTTTATCTCATTGGAATACTTGGTGGCTTGCTCGCGCATAATACCATCTGCATCTTCGATATAGACCGTAACACCTATTTCGGTTCCCGTCTGATTGTTCCAAGTAATGCTAACACCGCCGAACAGGGGCGACATTTCTACTGATTCGAAAATGG
>JAISJX010000291.1 GCA_031261145.1 Tannerella sp. | reverse complement strand
GTCGGGATGACAGGATTTGAACCTGCGACCACACGCCCCCCAGACGCGTACTCTACCGGGCTGAGCTACATCCCGCTTTTTTGATTTTGCGGTGCAAAGATATAAATTAATTGATGATTAACCATTCGGATCCGGCGACTTTTTTATCAGAAAGTTGTATCACAATAAAAATCAAGCGCTTCAAATATGATTTTTTTATCAACGGGACAGTTTATCTGCACGTCTCCGATTTGTTTCAGCAAGGTGAAATTGATTATCCCGCCTTCGTTCTTTTTATCGTGCGTCATCAGTTCGTAGAGCGTTTCGTAATCGTTGCAGCTAAAGGCAAATAAGGGATAATTCGCTTTGATAAAGTTCGTTGTCTGACGAAGTATCCCGACCGGAAGGCCGCTGCATTGATAAGAAAGATAGAGTTCGCAGATTAAGCCGGCGGCAACGGCATGCCCGTGCAGGACAGGGCGTTGCCGTGCAAACGACAAACTCTCGCAGGCATGTCCGACGGTATGCCCCAGATTCAGCGCTTTGCGGATTCCTTTTTCTTTCGGGTCTTCTGCGACAATCCGTTCTTTCACCGCAACCGATTCTTCGACCAAAAGGCTTAGCGCCTTCATATCGGGCGTTTGAGATTCCAAATCGAACGCCAATACGCGGGCGAATGCCTCCGGCGTGCTGATCAGCCCGTGTTTAATCATCTCGGCGTAACCGGAAAGAAGGTTATCCCGGTCGAGCGTGCACAAAAAAGTACAGTCAATCAAGACGGCGTCCGGCATGTAAAAGGCGCCGATTTCGTTCTTCAAACCGTTGAAATTGAATCCCGTCTTTCCGCCCACGGCCGCATCGACCGAGGCCATCAGGGTAGTCGGGATATTCAGCGTATGCAGTCCGCGTTTGAACGTGGCGCCGGCAAAACCGCCCAAGTCGGTTATCATTCCGCCACCCAGATTGATTAACAGCGAATTGCGGGATGCGCCGTTTTTTGAGAGCGCTTCCCACACAAGGATTACCTGTTCGATATCCTTGTGTGTATCACCCGCTTCGATGGTAATCAGCGTCGCCTGCCGGATGGCCGGATGGTGTTGAATCAGCGGAAAACAAGCCTCGCAGGTATGCGTATCCGTCAGCACATACAATTTATCATATTGGCGTGAGGCCAGAAAAGCGTCGATTTCCGTCACAATGTCTTTGCAAATAATCACTTGTCGCTCCATGCTGTTTATCATCATCTGCATTAATTCAGTCCGGCCGTTTCCAATACCGCATCGATGGCTGCCCGGAGACCTTCGACATTTTTACCGCCTGCTGTGGCGAAGTGCGGTTGTCCGCCGCCGCCGCCCTGAATATGCCTGGCTGCATCCTTTACTAATTGAGACGCATTCAGTCCCTTGGCAACCAATTCGTTACCCAGCATCACCATCAGAGTGCATTTGCCTTTTTCTTCAATACCGGCTACGAAGCATATCCTGCCTTCGTTCTCTTCCCTCACCAAAAAAGCGATGTCTTTCATAATGTCAACATTACCGCTTCCTTTGAATGTAATCACTTTTATGCCGTCACGTTCCACTGCGCCGGTTAATAGTCTTTCTTTCAGGGATTCCGCTTTTTCCCGCATATAGGCGGTAATCTGTTTCTTCAGTTCACTGTTTTCCTCAATGGTTTTCCGGACAGAGAGCGACAGGTTGGGAACGTTGTTCATCAGGGCGCGGAGTTCGCGGATGGCGTCCTGATGGATAAAGACAAACTTTGTGGCGCCTTCGGCAGTGACGGCCTCGATACGCCGTACGCCGGCGGCAATCGAACTTTCGTCCGTAATATAAAGAGAACCAATCATTCCGGTGGACGGAATGTGTGTGCCTCCGCACAATTCAACGGACGTCCCGTATCTGACCACGCGCACTTCCTCCCCGTATTTTTCGCCGAACAAAGCCATTGCGCCCATTTCTTTCGCCTGGGCAATCGGTACATTCCGGTGTTCGTCGAGCGAGTAGTTCTCGCGGATTTTTTCATTGACCAACGTCTCGACCTTGCGTATTTCTTCGTCCGTCATCTTTTGGAAATGAGAGAAGTCGAAACGCAGGGATTCCGGCGAAACAAACGAACCCTTTTGTTCGACATGCGTCCCCAGTACTTCGCGCAATGCCTCGTGTAACAGGTGCGTTCCCGTATGGTTACACTCCGTTTGGATGCGTTTTTTTCCGTCGATTTTAGCCGTGAAAGGCGTGGTTACATCTTTCGGCAGTTCGGCGACTAAATGCACCGGCAGGTTATTTTCCCGTTTGGTGTCGAGGATACGGACGGTTTCCGTATCAGAGGTTAAGGTTCCGCTATCGCCGACCTGACCTCCCATTTCGGCATAAAACGGCGTTTTATCCAACACGATCTGGTATAATTCTTTATTTTTCTGTTTGATTTTGCGATAACGCAGGATGAAGGCGTCACATTCGGCCACATCGTATCCGACAAACTGTGTTTCACCCTCTTTCAGCGTGATCCAGTCGCCGGTTTCGACGGCTGCGGCATTACGTGCGCGTTCTTTTTGTTTTTGCATCTCGGCATCGAAGGCGGCGATATCGACGTCCATCCCGTTTTCGCGCAAAATCAACTCCGTCAGGTCTAACGGGAAACCGTACGTGTCGTACAGCATGAAAGCGTCGCTCCCGTTCAGCGTTGTTTTTTGAGCCGCTTTGGCGTCTTCTATTTTTCGGTCTAAAAGGCGAATACCCGTATCAAGCGTATGCAGGAACGAATCTTCCTCTTCTTTCATCACATTGCGAATCAGGTCTTTCTGGGAAACCAGTTCGGGATAAGCGTCGCCCATCGTCTCGATCAGCGTAGGAAGAAGCCGGTACATAAAGGCTTCCTTGCGGTCGAGGAACGTATATCCGTAGCGCACGGCGCGGCGGAGTATCCGGCGAATCACGTAGCCCGCTTTCGCGTTCGACGGCAATTGACCGTCGGTGATGGAAAAGGCAATCGTGCGGATGTGGTCGGCAATGACGCGCATGGCGATGTCTTTTTGTTTCTCCTCCCCGTAAACAACTCCCGTCATCTTGGCAATGGCCTGGATAACAGGCTGGAAAACATCCGTATCGTAATTGGATGTTTTGCCCTGCATTGCCATGCACAGGCGTTCAAATCCCATCCCGGTGTCGATTACTTTGGCCGGAAGCGACTCCAACGAGCCATCCGCCTTGCGATTATATTGCATAAACACAAGGTTCCATATTTCGATAACCTGCGGATGGTCTTTGTTTACCATTTCCGCGCCGCTAACGGCTTTCCGCTCGTTTTCAGGGCGGATATCAATGTGAATTTCAGAGCACGGGCCGCACGGGCCGGTATCTCCCATTTCCCAGAAGTTGTCTTTTTTACTTCCGTTCAGGATATGGTCTTCGGGGAGAAACGCTTCCCAATAGGCCGCGGCTTCGTCGTCGCGTTCCAGTTTTTCGGCGGGACTGCCTTCAAAAACGGTTACGTACAGTTGCTCCGGATTTAGTTTCAGCGTGTCCACCAAGTACTCCCACGCCCAGTTGACGGCTTCTTTCTTGAAGTAGTCGCCAAACGACCAGTTACCGAGCATCTCGAACATGGTATGGTGGTAAGTGTCATGGCCTACCTCCTCCAAGTCATTGTGTTTGCCACTGACGCGCAGGCATTTTTGTGAATCTGCCACACGCGGATACCTGACGGACGTATTGCCGAGGATAATATCCTTAAACTGGTTCATCCCTGCGTTCGTAAACATCAGGGTCGGGTCGCCTTTCACAACCATGGGTGCGGAAGGGACAATCTGATGGCCTTTTGATGCAAAAAAAGCCTTAAATGATTCGCGAATTTCTTTTGCTTCTAACATTATATATATGTAATTAGTTTATTAATTCAAGAAAAATCGTTATTTTCTTTGCAAAAGTAAAGCAAATTATTATATTTGCAATTCAAATTTAAAAGAGATTGATCAATGGCGTTGTTTAAATCACGAAAAGCGTATTACCTTTATAACCCGAATACATTGACGTATGAGCGGGTATATCCCTCTACGAGAGAGCGTTTATATGCTTTCTTGCAGCATTTGACCTTAGGTATCCTGTTTGGGGTGGGAGCCTTTTTTGCTTTCATGCATTTTTTTTCATCACCGATGGAATCCTATTTGCAGAAAGAAAATAAATTGTTGCAGACGCAATACGAGGTTCTTTCCTGGCGATTGGAAGATGCGCTCAAAGTATTGGGCGATATTCAGCAGCGGGACGAAAATTTGTACAGGGCCGTTTTTCTGGCGGAATCGATTCCCGAATCCGTCCGGAAGTCGGGATTTGGCGGTACGAACCGCTACGAATATTTGTCGAGTCTGTCCAATTCGGCTTTTGTGATAGAGACAACTAAAAAAATGGATATGTTGAGGAAGCAGTTGTATATTCAGTCCAATTCGTTGGATGAATTGATTGCGATGGGGAAAGATTTGGAGCGGCGAAGCCGGTGTGTGCCGGCCATTCAGCCGGTATCCAATCAGAAGTTGAAACACAATGCTTCCGGTTATGGGATGCGAATTGATCCGATTTATCATACGCCTCGTTTTCATGCGGGGATGGATTTTTCGGTATCGCCCGGTACGGACATCTATGTCACCGGTGACGGAAAGGTTTTATTTGCCGGCTGGCGGCAGGAATACGGTAATTGTGTGGAGATTGATCATGGGTTTGACTATAAAACGTTGTATGCCCATTTGGAGAAAACCCTTGTGCATGTCGGGCAACAAGTGGTGCGTGGTGAAGTTATCGGATTGTCGGGCAATACAGGGAAATCGACAGGCCCTCATTTGCATTATGAAGTGCATTTCCGTGGCAAACCGGATAATCCTATTAAGTATTATTATAAGGATCTTACACCGGAGGAATATGACCGGATGATTCAGTTAGCTGAAAATAACGGTCAGGTGATGGACTAAACATTTATGAGTCTAAAAAAAGAAAAAGAACCGAAGTTGTTCTATTCTATCAAAGAAGTCGCGCAACAATTCGGGATTAATGAATCGACCTTGCGTTTCTGGGAAAAGGAATTTGATGAAATATCCCCCCAGAAGAACGGAAAGGGGACACGGCAATATCAAAAGAAGGATATTGAAAATATTCGGCTGATTCATCGTCTGCTGAAGGAACAGGGCTTGACATTGGCCGGGGCGAAACAAAAATTGCGGGATAACAAAGACGACACCGTCAATCATGATAAGGTGTGCGCTCAGTTGAAACTTATCCGAAGCGAATTGGTTTCGTTGATGAATGCCTTGAATGTGCTGGGCGAAGAAGAAAAAATACCCGGATAACAGGGTGTATCTTTTTGGTATTTATAGTGTTGTATGCTTTTTCAAGCAGTATGCAACCATAGAGGTTTGTGACTTGAAAAATCAGGTTTCACAAAAAAAAGAAAAAAGAATTTGTTTCTGAAAGAAATAAAGCCTATCTTTGCAACCCATTATCGAAAAAGTTAAAAATAAAATAGAAAAAGAAGATGAAAAGAACATTTCAACCCTCTAATCGTAAGAGGAAAAACAAGCACGGTTTTCGTTCGAGAATGGAAACTGCAAACGGTCGTCGGGTACTTGCTTCTCGCCGGGCAAAAGGAAGAGCGAAATTAACGGTTTCGGACGAATATCCGAAAAAATAACTATTTTGCCGGTTAGCCATCGCTCTGCAATCAGCGCGGGAGTAATGGACGGGGTTGATTGGACGTTGAAAATGAAAACAGGAATCGCTACTCGAAAGCGGCGATTCAAGTCGGAAATTTCATTCTCAACATTCAATTTTCCGTTTTTAGAGAAAACCGTTTATTTTTGGTCAAAAATAATAGGCTTATATTCAGTGCAATATGAGCCGTATGTTATTTTTAACCGAAAAATAAGCGTATTTCGTGTTAAAAAGCGATGAGGATTAACGTTTTTTCCTTATTTTTGCCCCTCGAATGCAGCAAAATAAAAAAAAGATACGAAACCAACTGATGTCGATGCCGATTATGTACCATATAATAGCGGCTGTCATCCTTTTATGTCTCCTTGTATTTCTTGTATTAAGGGGATTGAATATCTATACGCGCCATAATATGGCGATTGTGATTCCCGATGTGAAAGGATTACAATTGGCGGATGCGTCTATTTTTTTGAAAAACAGCAATTTGAATTTTACGGTGATCGACTCGGTTTATACGAAAGATGTGGCGCCCGGGGCGATTGTTGATATTATTCCGCCCATTGGTTCAAAGGTGAAGGACGGTCGTATTGTGTTTATCACCTTGAATGCGAGAGAACAACAAAAAGGCGTTATTCCGAATGTAGTGGATATTTCGTTCCGTCAGGCTTATGCATTGATGCAATCGCTGGGATTCACGGACATTGAAGTGAAATATGTGGAGGGGCAATACTTGGATTTGGTTCTCGGCGTAGAATCAGGCGGGAGAAATTTAGATGCGGGGACTCAAGCGCCTTTGTCATCCAAATTAGTGCTGAAAGTCAGCAGTGGAAAAAACAGTTCATCCGGCGCTACACCCGACACGATTCAATCGGGTGAAGAGCCTCAGTGAAACCGAAGATTGGTTTTAAAATGGACGAAATCCTTACACACGAAGACGAACCCCTTGACGATTTTCTCGAATCCGACGAAGACGTATTAGACGAAACGCCGTTATACGAACATTTTCATTTTGTCGCCGATAAAAAACAATCCCTGATCCGTATTGATAAATTTCTGATAGACCGCATTATGAATGTGAGCCGGAACCGCATCCAACAAGCGGCTGAGGCGAACTGTATCCTTGTAAACGGGAAAGCCGTCAAGAGTAATTACCGGATCAAACCCGCAGACGTTGTTTCCATCGTGATGTCCCGTCCGCGCCTCGAAACCGAAATCATCCCCGAAAATATTCCCTTAGCTATTGTTTATGAGGACGAAGACCTGCTGGTCGTCAATAAACCGGCCGGATTAGTCGTTCATCCCGGACATGGGAATTACACCGGTACGTTAGTCAACGGGCTGGCTTACCACCTGAAAGACGATCCGTATTACGACCCGTCCGACCCGCGCGTCGGACTGATACACCGGATTGATAAAGATACCTCAGGATTGCTTGTCATTGCCAAAAAGCCGGAAGCCAAAACGCATCTCGGCCTGCAATTTTTTAATAAAACGACACAACGCAAGTATGTCGCCCTGGCATGGGGCATCCTCAAAGAAGACAGCGGCGTTATCGAAGGAAATATCGGACGCGACCTGCGCGACCGCACCATGATGACCGTCTTTCCCGACGGCGACCAGGGGAAAACAGCCGTTACTCATTATAAGGTGCTGGAACACCTGGGGTATGTGACGATGGTCGAATGCCGTTTAGAGACCGGGCGCACCCACCAGATTCGCGCACACATGAAATATATCGGGCATCCGGTGTTTAACGATGCCCGATATGGAGGCGACCAGATACTGAAAGGACTGCCTTCCTCCAAATACAAACAGTTTGTTCAGAACTGTTTTGCCACTTGTCCCCGTCAGGCGTTACATGCCAAAACCTTAGGATTTATTCATCCGTCCACCGGGGACGAGGTGTTTTTTGATTCCGAATTGCCGGAAGATATGCGAAACTTAATCGAAAAATGGAATAATTATATAAATAACAGGGATTTATGAAGAAAAATATTGCTATTATCGCCGGAGGTTATTCTTCCGAATACGGCGTTTCCGTGCGAAGCGCCGAAGGGTTGTATTCGTTCATGGACAGGGAACGGTACGACGTGTATAAAGTGATGGTAGAGAGCGAAAAATGGTACGTGACACTCCCCGGCGGAACAACGGCTCCCATTGATAAGAATGATTTTAGTTTCCGGCAAAACGGCGCGACGGTGCATTTTGATTTTGCCTATATCACGATTCACGGTACGCCGGGCGAAGACGGATTGTTGCAGGGTTATCTGGACATGCTCCGCATCCCTTATTCGTCGTGCGGGGTATTGGCCAGCGCCCTTTCATTCAATAAATATAAGTGTAACCAGTATCTGAAAGGGATGGGGATTACGGTTTCCGATGCGGTTTGTTTGCGGCGCGGACAGCGTGCGGATACGGACGAGATCATCGCCCGGTTAGGTCTGCCGGTCTTTGTCAAACCGAGTGACTGCGGCAGCAGCTTCGGCGTTACGAAAGTGAAGGAAGCCGCTCAGTTGCAGCCTGCCATCGAAACGGCCTTCCGCGAAGGAAATGAAATCATCATCGAACGGTTTATTCCCGGCACCGAAGTTACCTGCGGTTGTTATAAGACTCGTACGAAAGAAGTCGTTTTGCCGCTGACGGAAGTGGTTCCGGCCAATGAATTTTTCGATTACGGCGCCAAGTACAACGGCGAGTCACAGGAAATTACACCGGCGCGCATCCCAGCCGGGCTGACCGAAGAAATCCAGCGTAAAACATCGGCTGTTTATGATTTTATCGGAGCAAAGGGGCTTATTCGCGTCGATTATATCATCACGCCCGAAGGGGCGCCTTTCCTGCTCGAAGTCAATACGACGCCGGGAATGACGGCCACCAGTTTTATCCCCCAACAGGTGCGGGCTGCCGGGTTGGATATCCGGGAAGTGATGACCGATATAATAGAAAACGAATAATAATAAGAGATAAAAAAAGTGAATTAAGAACGAAGTACGGATTTTCGGTTGTAAGTTTGCATTGTGCCAACCTTAATAAAAAAAGAAAGTGATAGAGTCTATTAATTTTGATGATATTCGCCCGCTCAACAATGACGAGGTGAGTGCAGCCATAGAAGAGTTAGTTGCGTCTGAAAAACTTCGGAACGCTTTGAGTTATATCATGCCGGATCTTGACTGGGATGCGTTTGTCGAAACGATGCGTTTGTGCAAGACCAAAGAAGAATTCAAGGCGACCTTCAGTTATAACGCCGTGATGACTATTGCGAAGCTGAGTACGTTTTCGCTGACTATCTCCGGACGGTCGCGGTTGCCCCATAATGCGTGTACTTTTATCTCGAACCATCGCGATATTATTTTGGACGCCGCATTTCTGAATGTCTTGCTTTCGGATATAGGCCACGGAATGACGCAAATAGCTATCGGCGACAATTTGTTGATTCATCCGTGGATCAATACCATTATCCGGTTAAACAATTGTTTTATAGTAAAACGGAATATACCTGTACGCCAGATGCTTGAAGCGAGTAAGAATCTTTCCGCCTATATTCATTACATCATCAAGGAACGGAAAGAATCGGTCTGGATCGCCCAGCGCGAAGGCCGCACCAAGGATTCGAACGACAGCACCCAGAATAGCGTCCTGAAAATGCTGAATATGGGCGGCGACGAAGATGTGCAGACGAACCTGATGTCGCTGGAGATTGTCCCGGTATCCATTTCGTATGAATTCGATCCGTGCGATTACCTCAAAGCGCAGGAGTTCCAACTGAAACGCGATAACCCCGATTATATCAAAAGCAAACGCGACGACTTGTTGAATATGGAAGTCGGACTCCTTCAAAATAAAGGGCGCGTGCACTTTACGATTGGTTCGCCCATCAATCCCGTATTGAAAACCATTGATTTCAGTATGATGGAGAAAAATGAAGTGTATTCGACCATCGCATCCGTGATCGACAGGGAGATTTACGCACATTACCGGTTTTATCCCTGTAATTATGTGGCTTACGATATGTTATACCAGACCTTGCGTTTCAGAGACCATTATGATCAGCGGGATAAGAAACAGTTCGAGACATACCTGCAACATCAATTGGATAAGATTGATATTCCGGATAAGGATGAGTTGTACCTTCGTACGAAGATGCTGGAATCTTATTCTAATCCGTTAAAGAATAATCTGGAAAGTAAGAAATAAAAACGATGAGCATTCAGGATGAACAAAGGCAGGTTGGAAAAATACCCGAACCGACGCTTCGCCGGTTACCGTGGTATCACGCCTATATCAAGTTGTTGAAAGGATATGGGGAAGTCTCTGTTTCATCGACCCAGATTGCCAAAGAGGTGAATATCGACCCCAGTCAGGTGGCCAAAGACCTCTCGTATGTCAATATCAGCGGGAAGACGCGGGTTGGTTATGATATTGATGCGCTGACCGGTATCTTGGAAGATTTTTTGGGCTTCAACACGCAGCACAAAGCGTTTCTCTTCGGCGTCGGACGTCTGGGCGCCGCCCTGATGCGTGATTCGGGACTGAACCAGTACGGTTTGAATATTGTCGCTGGATTTGATGTGCGCAAGGAAGTCGCCGGCGCTTTCATCGACCATATTCCTGTTTTTGACATGGCTGATTTTGACGAGAAACAAAAAGAATACGGCGTAACGATCGGGATTATCACAGTGCCGGTGGAAGAGGCGCAAAAGGTTACTGATCATATCATTTCCTGCGGAATCCGCGCCTTGTGGAATTTTACGCCGTTCCGTATTCGCGTCCCTGAAAATGTGGTCGTGCAAAACACATCGCTCTATGCCCATCTGGCCGTCATGTTTAATCGTTTGAATACACCTAATTTGTAGCCTATGAAGATTTTTGCAGTCGGAATGAACTATGCCGCTCACAATAAAGAGCTGAATCATTCGTTAGAAATACCGGAGCCGGTTATTTTTATGAAAGCCGATTCGGTGCTGAAGAACGGAAAGCCGTTTTTTATTCCCGATTTTTCGTCCAATGTGCACTACGAAACGGAGATCGTGGTTAAAATCAGCCGGCTTGGCAAAAATATAGCCGAACAGTTTGCACATCGTTATTACGACGAGGTGACGGTTGGCATTGACTTTACGGCGCGCGATCTGCAAACGCAACAGCGAAACAAGGGTTTACCCTGGGAAATATGCAAGGCGTTTGACGGCTCGGCTGTGGTGGGCGAGTTCCTGCCGCTATCCGTTTTGGGCGATGTTCAACAGATACCGTTTCACCTGGATATCAACGGGCAGACCGTTCAGCAGGGGCACACGGGTTGTATGATTTTTTCAGTCGATCAAATCATTGCCTACGTGAGCCGCTTTTTTACGTTACGGATGGGCGACCTGATTTATACGGGAACCCCCGCAGGCGTCGGGCCGGTGAAAATCGACGATCACCTGCAAGGATACATCGGTGAGCAGAAATTGCTTGATTTTTATGTGCGATAGGAAGTTGGATTGAGGATATGAATAAAATACGGATAAAATACGGATATAATGCGGATATAATGGGTCTTGTCCAGACTTTCCTTCTTCGGAAAGTGTGGATAAAGCGCATTATGCCTGCACCCCGATATTCAATTCTCAATTCTCAATTCTCAATTCTCAATTCTCAATCACGTTTGCTGTTAATTGTCTTTGGCTGTTTCTTTTCCATCGCTTCCGTTTGGGCTGACGGAAGTCTTTATGCGCCCCAGTCGGTTTTGTCGGAAGGCCGGTGGGTGAAGATTCGCGTCAGTGAGACAGGTGTTTATAAACTCACTTATGCAGAACTGAAAAAAATGGGATTCCCGGATCCGGCAAAAGTCTCTGTCCACGGTTATGGCGGATGGATATTGGATGAGGATTTTACGGGCGCCTATATAGATGATGTTCCGGCAGTTTCCGTCTGGCGGGGCGACGATTACCTGCTGTTTTACGGCAAAGGCCCTGTCAAGTGGTCTGCCCGAAAAGATTCGTACGACAATAACTTGTTTGTCCACGAAAATAATCCCTATTCCCTGTATGGTTACTATTTCGTTACCGATGCGACCGCAACAAGCGAAATGGATCCGGTCGCTTCCGTTGAGGGCGCTTCGTTGCAAATCGGCGTTTATGACGATTATATGCTGCACGAAAAAGATGAAGTCTCCGTCAATAAATCGGGACGCGAGCTTTTCGGGGAGAAATTTGAGAGTACCCTGACTCGGAATTTTTCTTTTCAGACGCCGGGCATTACAGCAGAGGAAGGATGGGTGACCCTCCGTTTTATTTCGAGGGGAAGCGGAACGGTTTCGCTCAGTGTGGATGATAACCTGCTGTTTGATAACGGAACTATCCAGATGGAACCGTCATCCAGTCCGTATTATATCTATACGATGGGCGCGGAACTGTATCGCGCCACCCGCTGGCCGGGCGAAAAGAAAGAAAATACGAAAGTGACGGTTTCATACAATACTTATAATCATACCAATGTGCTGCTGGATTATATCCGCCTCCAGATGAAGCGGCGCCTGCAATCGTATGGCGCCTGCACGCTCTTCCGCAGTTTCCAGTCCGTAGGGAATGTATCGCGTTTTACGGTTCAGAACGCCACATCCGGTATGAAAGTTTTCGATGTGACGGACGGCCTTCATCCGGCGCTGATGGAAACGGCTTTGAATGGCTCCGAACTGTCATTTACCATTCCGGCGGGCGATGACCTTCGGGAATTTGCTTTGGTCGATGTCTCCAAAGCCATTCCGGCTCCCGAAACGGTCGGTGCGATAGCGCCGCAGAATCTCCATGCCCTGCCGCAAACAGAGATGGTTATCCTTGCGCCGCAGGCATTTACCGGCGAGGCCGAACGGTTGGCCGAAAAACATCGTTCGATTACCAAACTCAGCGTAACCGTCGTGACGCCCGAACAGGTTTACAACGAATTTTCAAGCGGAACGCCGGACGCAACGGCTATCCGCCGTTTTATGAAGATGTTCTACGACCGCCGCAGCTCCGAAGCCGATGCGCCGAGGTTCCTGTTGCTGTTTGGCGACGGTTCGTACGACAACCGACGGTTGACGGATGAATGGAAAAATACCGCGACGGATAATTTTATCCTGACCTATCAAACGCACAATTCGCTGAACGAACTTTCGTACGTGATGGATGATTATTATGGTTTTCTGGCGGATTATGACGCGAGCCATAACAGTCATGCCAATATACCGTTGCTGTTGGCAATCGGTCGTTTTCCGGTTCGTACCGTTGTACAGGCCAAAGCGGTGGTGGACAAAGTGATTTCGTATATGGAAAACGAAGACGGCGGTCGATGGAAAAACCAACTCTGCTTTGTGGCGGACGACGGGAACGGCAAAGAAGGGGGAGAGATAGGGCCAAGGGTTCACATGCGGGATTCGTATTTGCTGACGCAATATCTGGAAGAAAATAATCCGGCGTTTATCTCCACCAAACTGTATTTTGATGCGTTCAAACAATCGAACGTCGGCGGAAAAGCGTCCTATCCCGATATTGAAACGAATATCCAGCGACAATTGAAAGAGGGCGTGCTGCTTATCAACTATACCGGTCATGGCAATCAGGATTCGTGGAGTGACGAACATGTGCTGACCAATACGCAGATACAGAGTTTTACGTATCCGCATCTGCCGTTATGGATTACGGCGACCTGCGATTTTACCCCGTTTGACGGAACCATCACATCCGCCGGCGAAAATGTGCTTTTAAGCCCGAAGAGCGGCGGCATCGGACTGTTTACCACCACGCGCGTCGCCTATGTCGGAACCAATTACCAAATCAGCAGAAGGTTGATACAATATTTGTTTGAAAAGCGAGACGGACGGAGGCGGACACTCGGCGAAGTTATTCAGGAAACAAAGCAGACCTTCAATGATTTGGATAGGGTTCGTTTTGTGTTGATCGGCGATCCGGCCGTGACTTTGGCTTATCCCGATTACCAGATGAAGATCACGGAAATCAACGGACAAGCCGTATCCGATACGCCGGTTTCTTTTAAAGCCCTGGAAAAAATCACCGTCAAAGGCGAGGTTTATGAGGCAGATAACCGTAAAGCGACGGATTTCAACGGTTCGTTAGCCGTCACGGTCATGGACAGCAAACAGACTATTACGACGCTGAATAACAATGGTTACGGCGAATATCAATATGACGACTACCCAAATACCCTGTACAAGGGAAATGATGCAGTCCGCGACGGTGAATTTTCATTCACATTCACCGTGCCGAAGGATATTTCTTATTCCGATAGCTTCGGTAAATTAAGCCTTTATGCCTTCGACGAAACAGCGAATATCGAAGCGCAAGGCGCCTTTAAGAACTTTATCGTCGGAGGAACAGCCTCCAATCCCGAAATAGATGCCGAAGGTCCGGAAATACGTCTTTTGTATTTGAATGACAGCACGTTCACAGATGGAAGCAAGGTGAATGAAACGCCTTTCTTCGTGGCCGTCGTATGGGATAAAAGCGGCGTGAATATCGGCGGAAGCAGCATCGGGCACGATGTGACGCTGACCATCGACCATGATCCGTTGCGCAGTTATAATTTGAATACCTACTACGAAACCGCTTCGGGCGAAGACGGCGCAGGTGTTATCAAATTCCTTATCCCGTCCCTGCCTGCCGGTACGCATACGGCTGAGTTTAAGGTTTGGGATGTGCTGAACTACTCAACTACGCATACATTTACGTTTGAAGTGGTTGACGGTCTGAAACCGTATCTGTTCGACCTGATAGCGGCTCCGTCGCCTGCGCGCGAAAGCGTTACGTTCCGGTTGTATCACAATCGCCCGGAATCGCAGATGACCTTCAATATCAGGGTCTATGATATGAACGGACAGATACAGTGGGAACATGAAGAAAAAGGTTCCTCCGATTTGTTCAAGGCATATTCCATTCCGTGGGATTTGACGAACGGCAGCGGTTCGCGGCTTCATCCGGGCGTTTACATTTACCGTGCAGCCATTCGTTCCAACAACTCTTCGGAGGTAACGGACGCGAAGAAACTTATTATATTGGGACGATAAACCGACCGCAAAAAAAATTATATACACACTATGGGACTATTCAAATCTTTATTTTCGCCGTCTAAAACAGAAGATACAGCCGGTGATACGGCATCCAGAATCGATCAAAAGAACTTTGATCGCTATAAGTATGACGGTATCCGCGCTTTGCAGGCCGGACAACTCAAATATGCCGTCAAATTTCTGAATGAAGCCTTGAGTATCAGGGATGATTTCGAGGCAATGGCGTATTTGGTAAATGCATATATCGCAAGGGATGATTTTGACGAGGCGTTGGAACAGGCCAACCTGATGGTTGAACTGGAACCTGAAAATATAGTTGCGTACTCGACCCGTGCGCACATTCTTTTTTCGTTGGAGAAAGAGCAGGAAGCCATTGCCGATTATCTGCGTGTGCTCGAATTAGACCCGTCGAACGAAGGGGCCTGGTATTTAATGGGAAAGGCGAAAAAGGCGCTAAAAGACTTCCCCGGTGCGATTACCGACCTGACAAAGGCCATCGCATTGAAAGAGGATTTCATGAACGCCTATCTGCAGCGTGCCGAGGCGTTGTTTGAAACGGATAAACCCGAAGAGGCGCTGTCCGACATTGAGAAAGGCATCGAATTAGCGCCGGAAGAAGAAGCGTCGTATTTGCTGAGGGGGCGTATTCACGAAAAGACCGGCGATCCGGATGCCGCTGTAAATGATTATAATCAAGCCTTGGACTTAAATCCGTTTAACACCGATGCCTCCATGTTGCTCGGCGCACTGCTGATTCAGACCGGAAAGTTGGACGAAGCCATCGCCCTCTTTGACGAAGTAATCGAACTGAAACCCGACTTCGCCGACGCCTTAGCCGAACGCGAAAAAGCCAAACAGTTACAGGCGTTACCCTTACAGTCTTTGAATAAATAGCCAGGCGGTCTTTTTTTAATACTAATTTTTTTATCCATTAAAAAAAAGTATCTTTGCATCAAATTTAAAAAATAATGATTATGGAAGCAATCAGGGAAATAATGGATGTAGAGAGGTTAAAGTCTATAATTGACATTCCACTTTGGATGCAAAATACGAAAGTGGAAGTAATTGTATTGCCTTTGGCCAAAAACAATGCCTCCACCCACAAAACCAGATCCATGATGGGATTTCTGAAAGATTATGCTAATCCCGCATTGGTAGAACAGGAAAAAAACGCATGATTTTATTGATTGCCTGTTAGTCGGTTATGCAAAAACGAAAGGATATACCGTATTTACATTTGACAAGGCTTTGAAAAGACAGTTGAGATAATTTGGTAGCCGGAACACGACTTACACAATCGTTGAATCCTTGAATTTAGTACAGCAGCAGTGAGGCGATCAGTAAGGCATACAGGAATACATTCCGTGCAGTTCGTTCCAATACGCTGTTCAGTTCGCTTCCCTGGGCGCGGCACATATCCTGCCATGTAAATAGTTGAATTATAACAAAAAAGATAAATAAGAGTTTGGTATTCCAACTCCGGTACCAATAGACGGGATACGCCATCACAAGAGACAATGCGATGTTTACCAGATAGAATATACGTCCGAAAGAGCGTCCGAAGAGCACGACCGTTGTCCGTTTGTGAGCCGCTTTATCTTGTTCATAATCACGATAATTATTGACCACTAAAATGTTTACCGAAACGATTCCGATAGCGGAGGATAACAAAAAGGCTGTTCCTGAAAAAGCGTGCGCCTGCACATAATAGGTGAAACAAACCGGAATGACGCCATAAAACAGCCATACGCAGACATCGCCCCATCCATGATAGGCCAGCGGGTAGGGGCCTGCCGTATAAGCCAATACGCAAACGGCGATCAGCAGTCCGACAAAAATCAGTTCCCATCCTCCGTAAAACAATAATCCGCATCCGCAAAGGCAAGCCAGCGCCAATGTGCCCAATGCGGCATATAACATGGTTCGGGGAGCAATCCACCCGGAAGCAACCGCGCGTTTCTGACCTAAGCGGCCGGCCTTGTCCGCTCCTTTTTTGAAATCAAAATAATCGTTGGAGAGATTGGCCGCAATCTGCGCTAATAAAGCAACTAATAAGCACAGCACAGCCGGAATCGCCAGAAACGAACCGTTCCGGTAAGCCAGCGCACAACCAATCAACACAGGACTGACCGACGCCGCCAAGGTCTTCGGACGCGCCGCAAGCGCCCATGCTTTCACTTTTTTGACTTCCATTGAATCTCTTTCAAATTACGTCGTTGTAATCCTTCCGGTCGAAGCCGGACGTACCGTTTTCTTTGGCAGACAGGTCAATTCTTTTTTTGGAGGATATTTTTGATCTGTTCAACAGATAAACCGGTCAGATCAGAAATATCCGAAAGGCTCATGCCTTTGTTTGTACCTTTGATTGCCATTTTAGCAAGCGTTTTCTGTTCGCCTTTTTTTATGCCTCTCCGTTCGCCTATCCGGCCGGCATAATCCACGGCATTCTTTACGTCGTTGTATTCCAGAATACTTTTGTTATAAGTTTCCATTTCTTTCGGTGTTAATTTATCTTTTCTTGCGATATGAAATAATCTCTCAAATATTCGTC
>JAISJX010000285.1 GCA_031261145.1 Tannerella sp. | reverse complement strand
AAATTTAACTTATCAAGTGACTTATTCCATTGTTTTTCAGATGTTTATCTCCGCTCTTCCTCTTGGACTTGAACCAAGGACCCTCTGATTAACAGTCAGATGCTCTAACCAACTGAGCTAAGGAAGAAGATAAATTTACGCTCTTTCGCTAAAAACGTGGTGCAAAAATAGGGATAATATTCCAAATATGCAATATCTTTGTGGGAAAATTTAGAAAAAATGCAACTTATTGGAATTGGAAATGCTTTATTGGATGTTCTTCTCCGTTTGAAGAACGACCATACCCTGACGGAGATCGGGATGAAAAAGGGCGCCATGGATTTGGTGGCGGAGAGTCAAATGCTTGCCCTTCAGCAGGCGCAGGCAGGTTTGGAACGTAGCGAAGCGCCGGGCGGATCGGTATGTAACACGATTCGCGCGATGGCGCATCTGGGCGCAGGGGTCGGGTATATCGGCAAGATTGGTTCGGATGCAACGGGCGCTTTTTATGAACAAGCGGTACGGAAAGCCGGCGTGACGCCTTATTTTGTGCATACGGAAGGTATCTCAGGATGCTCCACCGTGCTTATTTCACCGGACGGAGAACGGACAATGGCCACGTTCCTGGGGCCTGCGGCGGCATTGACGGCTGACGAAATCACCGATGAGACGCTCGGCCGGTACGATTACATTTATATAGAAGGCTATCTGATATCCAACGAAGCCCTGTTCCTGCCCATCCTGCAAAGGGTGAAAAAACTGGGATTGAAAGTAGCGTTGGATTTATCCAATTTTAATATAGTCAATGGCTTCAAAGAGATGTTACAGGACGTGATTCCTCAATATGTAAGCATTCTTTTTTCAAATGAGGATGAGGCAGAGGCATATACCGGACTGAACGCGGGAGAAGCCGTGAAAAAGATTTCGGAACAGGTGGACATTTCGGTGGTTACGATCGGCAAAAAGGGAGCGTTGGTTGGTAGCCGGGGCGATATGCTGCGAATCCCGGCGTTGGCGGGAGCGAATCCGGTAGATACGACCGGAGCAGGCGATAATTTCGCAGCGGGATTTTTGTACGGGTTGTCGGTAGAAGCCTCATTGCAGCAGGCCGCGCAGATTGGTTCGCTGCTGGCAGGCAATGTTATTGAGACAGTCGGGCCGCAAATTTCCGGAGAGCGCTGGAAACAAATAAAGTTAAAAATCAAGGACATCTTAGTATAATCGTCCTAAAAGTAGCTACTTTTGCAGTTTAAATACAGATAAAAGGTATGTCACGAATAAAAGTCATTGGTATTCTCTGCATCGTTCTGTCGGGTATGGGGTGGAAACCTGTACAAGCCCAGGAGGATAACCGTTTTGAAGTCAGTAAGCAATTAGATATTTTCAATTCGTTGCTGAAGGAAGTGGAAATGTTCTATGTTGATTCGCTGGAGGTTGAGAAGAGCGTTCGCCGGGGAATTGATGCGATGTTACGCGGATTAGACCCTTATACGGAGTATATTCCGGAGCAGGAGATGGAAAAACTAACCCTTATCACGACGGGCGAATACGGTGGTATAGGGGCGATTATCCGTCAGAAGGATGGCGGCGTGGTGATTGCGGAACCCTACGAGGGAATGCCGGCGCAATTGGCAGGATTAAAAGCAGGCGATAAGATATTGGCGATTGATTCAATTGACGTAACGAGAGAGAACGACAGCCGGGTGAGCGAATTGCTGAAAGGCGTCCCTAATTCAAAGGTAACGTTGAAAATCCAGCGACCGGGTGAAAAGAAATCCCGCAAAGTGGAGATTGTCCGTAAACAAATAACGACTAATCAGGTGGTGTATTACGGTGTGCGTGGAGACCATACGGGATATATCTATCTGAGTGGTTTCAAGGAAAAAAGCGCCGCCGAAGTGAAAGCTGCATTTGAAGACTTAAAGCAGAATTATCAAATCACATCGCTGATATTGGACGTACGGAATAATCCCGGCGGTCTGT
This sequence comes from Tannerella sp., assembly GCA_031261145.1. The sequence goes on along the minus strand of JAISJX010000285.1, from coordinate 8,191 downwards.
TGGACGCTGCCGTACAGATAGTCAATTTCTTTGTTCCGAAAGGGCAGGAAGTGATTTCCACCCGCGGGAAAGTCAAACAGCGGGATCGCGTTTACCGGACGCCTCTTGAACCTGTTGATACGGTCATGCCGATTGCGATACTGATTAACGGCCAGTCGGCTTCTTCGTCCGAGATTTTATGCGGTTCCCTGCAGGATATGGATCGCGCCATATTGGTCGGCGAACGTTCGTATGGCAAAGGATTGGTGCAGGCTTCCCGCGACTTGCCTTATGAAGGGAAACTGAAAATCACCATGAGCAAATACTTTCTCCCGAGCGGACGATGTATCCAGCAAATGGATTACTCACACCGATATACGGACGGGAGCGTAACGGCTATTCCCGATAGCCTGACCTCTGTCTTTTATACGACCAAAGGCCGTCCGGTACGGGATGGCGGCGGCGTTCGTCCCGATTTTGAGGTGGAAGAACCGAATACGCCGAGCATGATGTATTATTTAGTCGGCGATAATAACTTATTTGACTACATAACCAATTGGGCGCAGGCGCATAAAACGATTCCTCCGGTGGAAGAATTTGTCTATTCCGATGAAGATTATGAGAAATTCAAAGCCTTCATAAAGGGAAAAAACTTTACGTACGACCGGCAGAGTGAGAGGATATTGAAAAGTCTGAAAGAAGTGGCTGATTTTGAAGGTTATCTCGAAGGCGATACCACTATCTTTACCGCATTAGAGACCAAACTGGTTCCCGACTTGGACAAAGACCTCGTGCGTTATAAAGACCAGATAAAGAAACTCATTTCCTCGGAAATCATCAAACGTTATTATTATCAGAAAGGGGAAGTTATCGAAAGCCTGAAAGGTGATGAAACACTGGAAAAAGCATTGAGCGTATTGTCGGACATTGAACTGTACCGTAAAACATTAAGTGCACCCGAAAAAACGGATTTGGCAGAAAAAAAACGTTCTTCAAAATAAAATCATGAAACTATGAAAAAGATTAGTTATTTATGTATGTTGGGATTCCTGCTGGCCGGCGTGCCGGGAATGGCGCAAAAGAATTACGATGCGACGTGGGAATCTATTGATAGCCGGCCTGTTCCGGCTTGGTTCGAGGATGCTAAATTTGGAATTTTCATCCATTGGGGAATCTATTCCGTTCCGGCGTATAGTCCGACGGCGCGGGACAAGGTGGGCGTTTACGACCGTTATGCGGAACATTACTGGCGCCGGTTGCTCACACCCAGTTCGACGCAGCCGTTTTTCATTGATTTCCACAACCGGGTTTATGGGCCGAACTTCCAATATGAAGATTTTGTCCGGGAGTTCAAGGCGGAAATGTTTCAGCCGGAAGAATGGGCCGGACGGTTCAAAGATGCCGGGGCGCAATACGTGGTGCTTACCTCCAAACATCATGAGGGCTTTGCCTTGTGGCCGTCGCAGTTCGCGTGGAACTGGAATGCGGTGGATGTGGGGCCGCACCGGGATTTGCTGGGCGATTTAACAACGGCCGTCCGCAATAAAGGTATCCGGATGGGCTACTACTATTCGCTGCTGGAATGGTTTAACCCATTGTATAAAACAGAGACGCTCGAAAAGTATGTGGATGACCACATGATTCCGCAGATGAAAGAATTGGTAACCCGTTATCAGCCCGACATCGTCTGGACGGATGGCGAATGGGATTATCCTTCGGCGGATTTGAAAAGTACGCAGTTCCTGCAATGGCTTTATAACGAGTCGCCGGTGAAAGAGACCGTGGCCGTGAATGACCGTTGGGGCAAGGAAACGCGGGGCAAGCATGGCGGTTACTATACCACCGAATATGATTTGGTACATGCCGGGAGCGCGGAGAACGTGCAGTTTGAACGTCCGTGGGAAGAATGCCGGGGTATCGCCGGGTCGTTCGGGTATAACCGGAATGAAATACTGGAAGACTACTCTACCTCAGAGGAATTAGTGCATATCTTAATCAATAAGGTGGCGCGTGGCGGGAATCTGCTGCTGAACATCGGCCCGACGGCTGACGGTCGCATTCCCGTGATTATGCAACAACGCCTTTCCGATATGGGCGCGTGGCTGAAAGTGAACGGAGAAGCTATCTATGGCTCCCGCAAATGGGAAAAAGCGCCAACCGTCACGCCCGAAACAACGGTTTATTTCACGAAGAAAGGAAAGTATCTCTATGTCATTCTTACGAAATGGAATCAAAAACCAATTGTGGTCGAAGGGATTCAGAGTGTACGCTCCGTCAGCATGTTGGGATATAAAGGAAAAATAAAATATTCGCTGTCGGGAAATAAACTGCAAATAACGCCACCGGCGATTGCTTCGCCGGGAGATATTCCTTGCCCGTATGCGTGGGTTTATAAAATTGAGAATTGAGAATTTTGTTAATTACCTGCATTCGGGATAAAGATACAACGGATTATAAATCCGCCTGACGTTATTAATAAGGAGTCTCATAAGCACGCAGATAACGCAGATTAGGCGGATTTTCGCAGATATATAGAAACGCGATATAAACAAAAACGCAGATTATCGGTATTATGATAATCTGCGTTTATTTTTTATATCTGCGTAATCTGCGTGCTAAAATACTTATGTGACAGCCCCACAATTCTTGAATTATTGAATCTTTGAATTAAGCACAACCGGCCCAATCAGGCCACTCTCCCTTAATGCCGCATTTTTGTCAGGCCCGTTGATTGTCCATGTCTTGCGGTTGGTTTCGGGCTGAGCGGCATCATACACTAACCGGTTGAACCACGTGCCGGTGACATCAATCGTCAGCGTGTTGACGCCGGACTTTATAGCACCGGTGAGGTCAACGCGGTAGGGAGACGTCCATAACGTCCGGAGCGGTTTCCCGTTGAGCGACACGGCAGCAATCATCTCTACGCGCCCAAGGTCGAGCGAGAAATCTGCGCCCGGCTTCACTTCGCCCGCATCAAATGTCGTCGTATAAGTCACTGTGCCCGAAAACGCTTTTGCTTCGGACGAAACGTTGAGGTCTTTCCATGCTTTCAGTTCCTTGATTTGGAGAGACGATGGAGCGTCCCACCCGGATGGAAACGCAAGCGTCCAGGGAGCGGTGAGCGGTACAGACCGGGATTTCCCGCTGCCTGGGTTAGCGGCAAGTATTCCTGCATGTTTCGTTTTCTCATCCTGACTGAGCGTATTCCTGAAAACCACAAAGCATGAACCCGCTTGCGGCAAATCTATCGTGATCGACGCGCGTCCGTCGTGCTTGATGGTTGCTACCGGCGTACTGCCGCCTGTTAAGGGATCCCATATTTCTGCATAATCACTGTTGTTGCGGAAGTCGATTGTCCCGTTGAAGCCGCTGCCTCTGGGAGCACAGACATAGTACCAGTCGGCGCCGTCCGCCTGGCGGTGTGTCCACAAGGCGTTGCCGTTCCGAACCGTTACGTCGGGAACCGATTTATTCAGTACGTCATCAATCGACCTGCCGGAAATAACCGTTCCTTTGCCCACTTTGCGGGCGCCTGCCTGCCGGGCGTCGCCCCAGATGTCGCGCACGGCGGCATCGAAACGCTGCTGCGCCGTTTTGCTGTTGGAAAGCGTCGCAAGTCCGTATGGCGCATCGCCGGCGATGGTGGCGCCATCACGAACCAATTGGCGTATCTTTTCCAATGTCTGCGGCAACATGCGTTGGTTATCAGGCAACCACATCAGACGGTAGCTGATACCTTCGGGTGTGACAAGCATCCCGTCGCTCACCGAAAGGCGGTTCAACAGGACGTCGAGATTGCAATAATCGTATTTGAACCCGTCGGGGAACGCAATGTTCTGGTCGGGCTTATGGCTGATTTCGTCTCCGAGATACCAAAGCACGTCGGAAACCGGTTTGCCCCGTTCGAGCAAATAACTGCAACGCGCAAGGTAGGCGGTAAATTCCGGCATGTACTTCCACCATGTTTGTCCGCGCAGGAAAGGCGTTCCTATCCCCGAACCGAACGATGTGCCGGGCGGCAGGAAGTCCGTGCGGGGATTGTGCGTGTAGGTGTGGAACACTAAATGCGTTACGCCTTCCACGCTGTTGATATTGGTTACTTCCTTGAGCATCTCCAGGTGTTCGTCCCACGTCAGTGCAAAGGACGTGAACGCTTCGGCGGCGACGCGCGGTTTGCCGTAGAGGCGGGCGGCGGAGGCCGCCGGTTTAATCGGTTTGAAGTTCAGCGACCCGACATATCCGTCGGTGTTAGTGAACGGTTGCCAAAATTCGCACATCGGCACATCGGCGTATTTGTAATATTCAAGAATATCGGCGGGGAAAATATCTCCGGCAGATGTTTCGTAGGATACGGCCAGTCCGTTGTCTTTGGCCAGTTGCGCCATACGTCCGTAAAACTTGTCGGCGAAAAGATAGCCGATGGTTCCGCGCCAGTCCAGCAGGAAACGAGTGGTTGTTTCGGGGTCGCCCACTACGTACCCGAAAACGGCGGGAAGCCATTGACGGAGCGGATAACCGGTTGTGTTTTCAAACTCCGCTTCCATATTGGTTGTCCATGTCTGGGTCTTACATTCCCAACTGTCCATCAACATCCCGTTCAGCAGTCCGTTGGCAAGCAGACCATCCTGTCCGGAGAGGCGTCCGATATAGCCTGCAAAATGAGCATCGGGGCCTGCTTCGGAGAGTTTGTCGCACTCCCAGCCTGTCCCTTCGGGGGGCGCGGGCCCGTTACGTTGTCCCGTATTCACATGTCCGATGCGAAGGATCGTCCATTTGCCGGTCAGTCCTTTCCCTTTCAGATGTCCATCGCCGTCCATTATCGCCGAGAGGTCGCGAATTTCAGCGGGATTGACAAAGGCGGCGGGCGATTGCTTGGGATGTTCGCCCGCACGTACGAAGTCGCGTAATGTCCATCCTGCTTCCGATTCCCAGTTGTTTTTGCGGGCGGCGGAGAACAGGCGGAGCGAACGGAGTGACATGTCGTGCTTGTTCGCGATGGAAATACGATAGGTTTTCGTATCGTCCGCCTCGGAACAGGCCAGCGAAATCGGGCGGTCGTCCTGCCAACTGCTCTGCGGCATGTCCGTATGCAAGACGTCCTGTATCCGTCCGTCCGGCAGAATCGCCTGCACGGTCACCGTCACGCCGGGTTCGTAACACCATGCGTGACTGAATCCGTTGATGCTGGGAAATTCAACCGTACGGAGCGCGACGGCATCCGGGAACGTTACTTCTATCCAATGCGGTTTGTCTTCGGGCGACGGGGAAAGTCGAAGCGGCTCTTTGGCCATTCCCGACAAGCAGTCTTCCCACGGTAACTCGCTGCTGCTTTTGATGGATTGCGGGCGAAGCGGTTCGTTGGTGTCGTCGAGCGGCGTGGGAAATGCAAGGACGGCAATGTCTTTGTAGTCGCGCCACGGTTCATCGCTGGGTTGCGGAATCGGCAAAGTAATATCCTGCGTATCGTCAGCGCTTTTTATTTCCACATCGGTACGGCTCCACGCCAGATGGCGCATCGCATTGGACGGTTCGATCCACGGCCCGCCGGACATCGCCCAGCCCGGACAATTCTGCATCGTTAAACGCAATCCCAACCGGCGGCACTCTTCGGCAGTGTGTCGCACGGCATCGTCCCACGAGGGGCTGAGGCAGGTAATCTGCGTATCCATACCGGGCCATGGCCCGCCGAACTGCCCGTGAAACAGTTGAATACCGGAAATGCCCGCGCCTGCGATGGCTTCCAGGTCTGCCGTGATTCCTTTGGCAGCGACGTTTCCGCCGATGTAGTGGAACCACGTCTCCGGGTGATAAACTTGCGGGGGCGACTTGAACGCCTCTCTGTCAGCGTTCCCAAAAGGAGCGTTGAGTTCGTGAGCCGGTGGCGTGACCGGCGGTTGTGCTACCAACGGCAACATTCCCGCGCAAAGGCAGGCAACAGTGATTGTCCGGCAGACAGTTTTCTTTTTCTGATTCATACGTTTCAAATTTATTTGAGTTTAAATTACACTTTTATGTTTAGAATACGGGAATATCCGCTGTTGTGGAGGGAGAATCTCCGGCCACTGTTGGCCAGTCGTTTACCCAACTGATTTTGTCTAAGAACAACCGCCGTCCTTCAGGATGGTTCACGTCAAAACCGTGATAAAAAATCCAGTCATTACCGGCTTTATCCTGTACGATTTCCGAGTTGTGCCCTACGCCGACAAACGAATCATTGCCTTTGATCACTATCTCATGATGATTCTCCATCATGGGTCTGCCGGATTTATCCATGTAAGGCCCCCATAAATTTTCAGAACGCCCTACTACTGTTTTGTAGGTGCTGTTCAGCCCTTCGCAACACGTTCCGGTAGAAGCGAACAGGTAATAGTATTTACTGCGTTTATGGATGTAAGCGCCTTCGTATGCCGTTCCGGCCACCTGTTTTTTTACGCTGCCCTCTTTGAGGTTTAATCCGTCGCCGGTCAGTTCAATGCCATATATTCCACTGAAACTTCCCCAGAACAGACAGTTCTTGCCTCCGTCTTCGATATAAAAAGCATCAATGGAATTTTGAACATCCATAGTGTTGCTTCTGAACAACATGCCAAGGTCGGTGAAAGGGCCTTCGGGTTTGTCGGCAACCGCCCTTCCGATGCCGCATGTCCATTCGCCGCCCCATACCGACATCGCATAATACAAGACATATTGGCCGTCGATATAATTAATGTCGGGCGCCCAGATACCGCCTTTGGGTTCCCACGAAGGACGGGTCTCTTTCGTAAAAGCGGAACCTGTCTGTTCCCAATTTATCAAGTCTTTAGACCGGAGGATGGGGGTAAGGTTTCCCGTAGCATACAAATAGAAATAGCCGTCGGCCGCTTTGATAAGGGTAGGGTCGGGCAAATTGAGGCTTACAACCGGATTATGGTAGAAGGCATCCTGTTGCTCCCGACACTGCCCGTAAGAAGTACACAGTACAATCAAAAAGGCGATTAGAAATGAACGATGCGCTATCAGTTGTGCATTCACGTCATTACAGTTTAAAGGACTTTTGAACTTTTATTTTATGTTTGATTTATTCAAAAGACACAAAGTCCCATCAATGCCGTTTGAAAAACCGCTGTAAAGCTACTAATAATTTGATTACCAAAAAACATTTTGAGGAAAAAATTTTAGTCCGATAAAAACACTAATTATATACTCGTTTTCCCTCAGTGCAGGGCGCCCGGATTTCTTCCAAAGCGTATCTTCCTGCTTTGTAGCTCTTTTTTTTACCGCTCCCATACGTAGATTAGAGTGTTCTGATTTTTTTCACGCGCTAAAAATCATCCGGAAACCGGACTTTGTTGATTACGGTATTATCATTCAGGCGTATCCATGTATCAAATCCGCGTTGTCCTTCGGAGAGTTCGATGATACGAACGCCGTTTGGAAAATCCATTGAATAACGTTGACGGATACCGTAAACTATTGTACTGTAACTTGTATTTTGGTTGCCTGAAAAGCGTCCGTAAGCCAGGGCTATGCCGAAATGATTGAATATATAATCGTTGGCGTGGTCGTGCCCGACAAATGTACCCATCACATCCCCTTTTTCGAGCATCGCAAGGAACATACCCGAATTGACATCCGGCGGATTTTCGCCCATTCGCTTCATGCCGGTCTTTTTGTCCAGAATTACTTCCTTATATTCGGGCAACGGAATATGGAAAAATGCCAATGCAGGCAGAGGTGTTCCATTGTTGGCAGCGGTATATCGGTCACTCTGCCGACGATACCATTCTACTTGATTGAACGCAAGCCAGTCATAACGTCCGATGGACGAATACGAATGTGAATCCATGCAATACAGCACCGCCTCTGTTTTTTGTCTGTCGCGTCCTTTGACTTCGAGCGTATAATTACCATAACCCGATACTCCCGGTACGGCTTGCATTTTTCCGGTATTGTACGGATACGCTTCAATAAACGTCGCCAACTGTTCGTATGTCATATCCTGCTCATGGTCGTGGTTGCCGAATATCAAAGCCCAGGGTATTTTTCGGCTCACTATTGGTTCCATTATCATGTCAAACCCCTGTTTATAAGGTTTTCCGGTAACGATGTCACCTGTGAGCATCACAAAATCGGGCTTTTCGGCCTCCAACACTGTGTTCAGCATATCAACACTTACTGCGGAATGTTCCGAATCTGCAATAATATGGGTATCTGTCACTTGCATGATTTTAAA
>JAISJX010000273.1 GCA_031261145.1 Tannerella sp. | reverse complement strand
TCCACTGGTAGCGTTGAATATAACTCTTTCCAAAAGCAGCATCCAAAGCATTGGTTAAGGGCACATCAATGGTTATTGACGTGGGGCGAGCAGCCGTCACAGTCCGCTCCCAACGCAAGTCAAAGTCCCCCGGCATCCAATGCGTGAGTTGATAATCCACATAAAAGCCGATTTTATCCGCGCCAATGGATTTCAGCCATTCGGCAGTAGAGGGGCGGGTGATGATGATTTTATCGCCGACTTTCAGGCTGTGATTGGGCGGAAGCGGAAGTTCGGTCGCATTAAGCGGGATGTATTGCCCTGTGATGGGGATGCTGTCTTTCCGAATCAGGTCGTTGACACCTGCAATCCGAATAAGTGTGCTTCGGTCTGTGCCGCCGCCAATCAGTACCGTGCCGTCTTCACCATAGCCGCAGCCTCTCAGCACAACCCCTGAAACGCTTATTAGCAAACTACCCTCAATCCGATACGTCCCTTTTTCAAGCAGAACTGCGCCACGGAAACCGTTGGCACCGAGCGGCAACGAACTGACATAATCAATGGCACGCTGAATACGTTCGGTGGCATCTCCATCTTTGCAAGCAACCCGAACTTTGGCGGGAACGTCCGGCAAAGGTTTTTCAGAGGCTTCATAGCCACAGAATGAATAATCAGGAATCCGGTCGCCATTCTCATACGTGCGATACGTCAATTGGCGGTCGGGCGTGATGGTCAGCGATTGACCGTGAACGGCTCCCCCGATTACTGCAAACAAAAACAGAAGACACAATCGTCGAAACATCGCTATTATTGTTTTTAATCATTAAACCGAACGGATTTTCCCGAAAGGCGAATCAAATCCGGCAAATCGTAATAATTCAACACCCCATAGAGCACATTAGAATACATATCGTGCTGCATCGGGTCAGACAAATACGTTTTCCAAGTGCGAATGCTCTTGCCAATCTCTGCGGAAGCAATACGGCTATCCAAAAAGGCGGCATGAACCACGGCGGGTCCATAAATCCCCTCGGCGCGAACTTGCACCGAATGCCCTTTCAACTCTTTTTGCGTGGAACAAAAATCAAGAATCGTAAGCAAATCCTGCACCCGCTGCCCCAATATGGGTTTTCCGGTATGCAGAGAAATCATAGCATTGCGGTATTCAAAATTCCAATACTTCGCATCATTGTAAAAAGCAGGGTCAGCAGTTTCGCCCATCCCGCGCAAATCGGCGGCAACAAGAATCGTCCCATCCGTCAAAGCCGCCGTGATATTGGTGAACTCGCTTAAAAAAGCATTCTTGCCGGATTTGGACAAAACGAGGCGGACAACTGATTTTGCGGTTGCCGAGTTCGGAATAATAACCACACACGGCACCGGCATTTCGCCATCTCGAATCAATTGAAATTTGTATTGCTCATATTCCCTACCCGCATCGTGCTGCCCGGGGATGATTGATAAAGGGGAGGCTTGGGTCAATCCCAACAATTCTTTGACTTTCTTTTCTACGGTAGCTTTTCCTTTTTTCAAAAACAATTGGCGTTGTTCCGACAAAGCATTGTATTTCTGCACGTTTTCTTTCATGCAATTGAGAGCGTCTGTGAATGCAGTATTCACTTGATAGGTTGGGGTGCAGTAAAACTTCTCGAAGTCTTTAAGGTCTTTGAGGTCTTTAAAGACTTTAAGGTCTTTAAAGGATGACACTCCCAACCATTGTTGAAACCATGAAATCAGCCGTTCCCGTTTTTCTGCGCCTAATCCGTGCCCTGTTTCAACAGTCAGCATATCTGCTCTTTCGGGAATATCCAAAACTGTATAGGCTTTTTTTATTTGAGCAAAACCTTGTTGCGCTCCCCATAAATCTACAAAATCATATTTTCCGGACAGAATCAGTACCGGTTTGGGAGCCGACATTAGCGCAAAATCGGCGAGTTCCAATTGTTCGAGACCTTCACAGGGAACATGTTGACAGCCGTCGGATGCGCCTTGTAATTCAAAGGTGCGTTCGCGTTGGGAGAAAAAACTGCAAATAGCGGAGACTTTTATACGGTCGTCCAAACCGATGAAATAGGCAGTCTGAGTGCCTCCGCCGGACGAACCGAAGACGCCGATATTATCTCCATCAATATCGGGACGGGTAAGCAAATAATCCAGCGCACGGTGATTGTCCCAAAATTCCTGAGCGGCAAGACTGGTTCCCAACAAATTCAATCCGGCATTCAACAAAGTATGTTCGGTCGTTGCGCCACGGGTAAGGGCGGCGCCTTTTTCGTCAATCAATTGCAGCCGTTCACCTTGTCCGATGGGATCGACCACCAAAACGGCGATACCATTGAGCGCCAAAACGGGAGCCGTACCGTCCGGAAATTTTCCGTTGATTCCGTGACCGCAAAATTCAATGGCGGCGGGAATTTTTCCGGACAAGTTTGCCGGAAGATAGAGGTTTGCTGTAACGTAGCGTCCGGGAAGACTTTCAAAGACAATGGTTTCCACGCGAAGACCCGCATAGTCGAAGCTCGAAACGGTTCGGGCATTCAAATCGCTTTTTGCCGGAAAATCTCCAATAATAGAACGATAACGTTGACGGCAATCATCAATATAAGCTTGCATGGATGCTTTGGAAGAGAGCGCCTTTTGAAAGGCTTCGTCGCGTTGCCTGTATTGGGTATGCACCGTCCGCATCAGATAAGAGTTGTAAGCCAGCGACTGATTCCAAGTCAGTGCGTTGAAATTTTGGGCGGTCGCCGGGAGGGACAGCCATAGCAATAATAGAGTTAGGAGGTTGCGGGTCACACCCGCAATGACAGTCTGTTTCTTTTTCATATCTTTTGAGCAATTAGGGTTAATCCGTTACGGTTTCCTCCGGTTGTTTTTATCCACAGCCGACGGGTGGTTTCATCATAGAACCAACCTGTTTTTTCTTGCACTTCGGTCAGTGCGGATAATTCGGAAAGCTGTTTCCCATCTTCGAAAATCGTTGACGGTTTGTTATTTAATAAAACTTTAATCAAGTAAGTATGTGTTTCCGGATGATATAAACCCTCCGGTTTGGCAACGGTAAATATCCATTTATCCGCTGTTAATTGGCTGGTAAACCGGGTACGGGCAAAAACATTTTTCTGATAATCCATAGTTTCGCCGTCATCTTCATACATTTCATAAGAAGAAGTTCCCGAAGGATATACATCTAATGTAA
>JAISJX010000239.1 GCA_031261145.1 Tannerella sp. | reverse complement strand
CATCGAACCGGGTGTTTATTATGTTTATGAAGATCATAATAAGGATAATAATTCATTCAAATTTGACATGCCTCTGACAGTAAGATTTGGCTATGATTTTGGATATATGGATGTGGCGTTCAGCTATAAATACGGTTTAGCTAATATCTCGGACACCGAATATTATACCGGAAAAATCAGGAATTGGCAGATACAGGTGTTCATTCCGTTTTAAACGTATCATGAAAGTTTCACTTATTGTTTCAACATATAATCAGACCTGACAGGTTTTCAAAACCTGTCAAGTCTCTTCGTTGATGGGATTACATGAATTTAAAATCTGCGTCCATCTGCGCCGGAAATCTGCGTTCATCTGCGTGCAATCTTTGAATCCTTGAATCCTTGAATCAATTATTAATTGAAAATGCCAGCGCATACATCCGCATCTGTTTCAGCATGGAAACCAATCCGTTGGAGCGGGTAGGGGAGAGATGCTCTTTCAGACCGATTTTCTCAATAAAATAGAGGTCGGCGTCTAATATCTCTTGAGGCGTGCGCCCGGAAAGCGCTTGGATTAAAAGGGATACGATACCTTTAACAATCAAGGCGTCGCTTTCGCCCTGGAAGACGATTGCGCCGTCGATGTAGTCGGCCTGCAACCAGACGCGGCTCTGGCAACCTTCTATCAGGTTGTTTTCGGTCTTGTATTTCTCGTCCAGAAGGGACAGTGAGTTCCCTAATTCTATCAATAAGGCGTATTTGTCCATCCAATCGTCGAATACGGAAAATTCGTCGATGATGTTATCTTGTACTTCGTTGATTGTCATAGCGGGATGGCGTTTTATTTATGATTGTAAATCACTTCCAACAAGGTCTCTCCTACGGCCTTCAGGGTTTCGCGGTCGATAACATCCATCGTATCGTTGTGCGTATGCCAGTGAGCGCCGAACCCGTGGTCGCTGTCGATGTTGCAATTGATAATGTCGATGCTTGGAATATTGCGCAAGGTGTTCACATACTGGTGGTCATCGGTGATGCCGCCCCCCCTTGCGTTGATAAAATACTTTCCGTAGCCTAAGTTACGTGCGGCGTTCCACACTTTCTCAACGACAGGCGCTGCGTAGGAAACGGACGTACTTTCCTTGTAAAACGTTGCATCCTTAGCGCCTACCATATCCAGAAGAATACCGAAATCCGCCTTGTAATTAGGGACATGCGGGTTCTTTCCCCATAGCTGTGAACCTAAACACCATGTATCTTGCTTGTAGTCTTTCAGAAATTCGGGCGTACCGTAATCTTCGGCGTCGAAGAAGATAATATCAACGCCTGCGGCCGGACTGTTCTGTCCTATCTGGCGGGCTATTTCGAGAAGTACGCCGACGCCGCTACCGCCGTCGTCGGCTCCGTCAATCGGCCGGCGCTGGTCTTGCTCGTTCTCGTCATGGTCGGCGTAAGGGCGTGAATCCCAGTGCGCAAAAAGAAGGATTCGCTTCTTCTGTTCGGGGTTGAATGCGCCGATGATATTGCTCGCTTCCAGACGGTCGCCATTGTAAGCTATCACGGACGCTTCCTGCACATAGATTTTTGCGCCGAACCGCTCTAATTCGGATGTCAAATACTTCGCGCAAGCCTTGTGTGCTACGGTGTTCGGGACGCGAGGCCCAAACGCTACCTGATTCGCGACATAAATATAGGCGCTATCCTGATTAAACACAGGCTTCGAGGCGTTTTTGGCTACTTGGGTATCCACAGCTACAGCCGGGACAGTATTATCTGTCGCCGCTTTCTGTCCGCAACAGGACAACAAAAAGCAACCTCCCAGTACATAAATTGTCTTCTTCATCTCTTTCTCATACTAATTTAATGGTGGCGGACTGTACGCTTCGCATAACGCGCAACAGGTTTCCGCCCCAAATTTTTCTTATACTTTCGTTATCAAAACCGGCGTCAATCAGCCGCATGGTTATCTGAATCAGTTCGTTTGCCGACCGGCAACCGATCACTTCCCCGTCCCCGTCAAAGTCGGAGCCGATACCTGCATAGTCTATCCCTACTAAATCAACGACATAACGGATGTGGCGAATCACATCACTGAGCGATGCTTTTTCTTCTTCCGCATTCAGAAAACCTTTGTAGATACAGATTTGCATCACGCCCCCTTGGGCGGCTAACGCTTTGATTTGCTCGTCGTACAGATTGCGCGGATGGTCGGCCAGTGCGCGGACGGATGAGTGAGAGGCAATGATGGGATAGCGGCTCTGTTCCAGCGCATCGTAAAAACTGCTTTCGGCTGCATGTGAGATATCTACCATGATTCCCAAGCGGTTCATTTCAGACACCACTTCCTTGCCGAAAGGACTGAGTCCGCCCCATTCCGCATGGCTTTTGCTTGCCGAATCGCAAATATCATTGTCCCCATTGTGGCATAATGTGATGTACGAAACGCCCAAATCTTTAAATCTTTGCAAATTGGAAAGATCCTTCCCAATAGCGTATCCGTTTTCGACGCCTAAGAAAATAGCTTTTTTCCCTTCCCGTTTGAGGCGTGTCAAATCGTCGGGCGTACGGGCAATTCCCACACGATGAGGATTCAACGATTCCTGTTCGATGATCCGGGAAAGGCGTTCCAGCGCATAATCAGTCGCTTCCTGTGAAGAAATCGCATCGCGTTCTTTTTGCGGAAGATAGGCGACCATGATAGCGGCGTCCAAGCGTCCTTCTTCCATAAACGGCAGATTCACTTTGCCCCCTTCTTTTTTCCCAAGGTCAAAGGAACCGGGGAAAACCATCGGTGTATCGGTGTGTGAATCAATCGTTATTATCTGGTTATGCAATTGTTTTGCCTGGGCGAATGTTCGCGCTTGGCGGACGTGTAAACGAAAGATATTCAGCATTTCGTTGTTGCCGTTTGCAGCCATTTCTTCGGGATGCCACTGCACGCTGAAAAGGGGATATTCGGGATGTTCCAGCGCCTCGTTCAGCCCGTCCGGCGAGACGGCTGTGGCAATCAGTTCGGGAGCAAGGTCTTTCACCGCCTGATGGTGGAAGGAATTGACATGAATCGTATCTTTTCCCTCAAAAATCGTGCGGAGTTTGGACGGTGCGCCGGTGAACGTTACCGTATGCGTGGCGCAGTCGCGTGATTCCGGTTGACTGTGTTGCAGTGCGTTTGCGGAAAAGCCGGTATGAATATCCTGATACAGTGTTCCGCCGAGCGCTACATTGATGAGTTGGTGACCGCGGCAGATTCCCATTACCGGAAGCTGGCGATTAAGCGCTAACCGCAAGAGCAACAAATCGGACGTATCGCGGTATGAATCAACGCCCTCTAATTCGGGAACGGGTTCTTCGCCGAAAAAGTGCGGGTCTATATCGCCTCCGCCGGAGAGAATCAGCCCGTCTAAACTTTCGACAATAGCCGTAAGCGCCGGAATATCAGTAGTTACCGGAATCAGTACCGGTGCGCCGCCGGCAAGCGCCACCGACTGGAAATAAGGCTCGGCGATACATGACAATCCCTCTTTCCGGTTGGATGAAATTCCTATCTTCGGCGGTTGATTAAGCGCATTACATGGCACATAATCATCTGCATCCTTGTAGAGCAGCTTCAAACCGGAAAGAGGGACGGGATTCTCCATTATAAACTTAGGCGTCTATATTTGCGTACGTTGCATTTTCTTCAATAAAATCGCGGCGCGGACCTACCTCTTCGCCCATCAGCATGGCAAAAATTGCGTCGGCTTCGAACGCATTTTCAATGGAAACTTGCTTCAAGGTCCGGTTTTCCGGATTCATCGTTGTGTCCCATAATTGATGGTCGTTCATTTCGCCAAGACCTTTGTAACGTTGCGTATGTATCTGGTTTTCATTTCCTGAACCATATCTATAGATAAATGCCTGACGCTGTTGGTCTGTCCAGCAATATTCTTCGGTTTTCCCTTTTTTACAGAGGTAGAGCGGCGGGGTGGCAAGGTAAACGTATCCGTTTTCGATCAGTCCGCGCATACGGCGGAAGAAGAAGGTCAGGATAAGCGTTGCAATGTGGCTCCCGTCCACATCGGCATCGGTCATGATAATAACTTTGTGATACCGTATCTTACTCATGTTTAATGCCTTTGGATCGTCTTCCGTGCCGATGGTCACACCGATTGCACGGAAAATATTTTGAATTTCTTCGCTTTCAAAGATTTTATGATCCATTGCTTTTTCGACATTCAGGATTTTACCGCGTAACGGCAGAATCGCCTGAAACATACGGTCGCGACCCTGTTTGGCCGTTCCGCCTGCGGAATCTCCCTCGACAAGGAACAGTTCGCAATCGGCTGCGTTTTTTGAGGAGCAGTCCGCCAGTTTTCCCGGCAGTCCGCCGCCCGTCATCGGCGATTTACGCTGCACCAATTCGCGTGCTTTGCGTGCGGCCTGACGCGCTGTCGCGGCAAGTATTACCTTATCTACAATGATTTTAGCTTCTTTCGGATGCTCTTCGAGATAGTTTCCGAGCGCTTCGCCGACAGCCATGTCCACCGCGCCCATCACTTCATTGTTTCCGAGTTTTGTTTTGGTCTGTCCTTCAAACTGAGGTTCAGCCACTTTAATGGAAATAACGGCCGTCAAACCCTCCCGGAAGTCATCGCCCTGAATCTCCACTTTTGCTTTTTCGAGCAGCTTGGAATCTTCGGCGTATTTTTTCAGCGT
>JAISJX010000236.1 GCA_031261145.1 Tannerella sp. | reverse complement strand
TACAGGTTCAGGGTCGTTACCTGAAACATCTGTCCGGCGCCTTCGCAATCGGAACCGGTGATAATCGGCGTATGGAAATAGAAAAATCCGCGCTCATGGAAAAAGGTATGAATCGCGATGGCCATGTGGTGACGGATGCGAAAAATGGCGCCGAAAGTGTTCGTACGCGGACGCAAATGCGCAATCTCACGCAGAAACTCCATCGTGTGTCCTTTTTTCTGCAAAGGATAGACGTTCGGATCGGCGAGACCGTATATCTGAATCTCATCGACCTGAAGCTCTACCTGTTGCCCCTGACCTTGCGATTGCACGATCTTCCCGGTGATACTCAGACACGCCCCGGTCGTAATCGGTTTCAGATAATCTTCGCCGAATAGCTCCATATCAACCACAACCTGTAAGTTATGAATGGTTGAGCCATCATTTAATGCAATGAAACCGACTTGCTTGCTTCCTCTTCGCGTACGTACCCAGCCTTTTACGTTTACACTCGTCCCGTACGCATCCATTTTCAATACATCAATAATCTTTGTTCGTTCCATTTTTAACATTTTAAGTGACGGATAAAGAGGAAGGCGCCGTTTTTCGTGCGCCTTACCATCTCATCCTATACATTAATATAACAGTAACTTTAAATCCCGGAATCTTTGAATCCTGGAATCTTTTTACTCAAACGCCCCCATACGAAGCGCATTTACCTCCTGTTCATTCAGGTAACGCCATTTTCCGCGGGGCAGGTTCTTTTTCGTCAAACCGGCGAAATAGACGCGGTCTAACTTGAAGACACGATACCCTAACGCTTCGAACATGCGGCGAACAATCCGGTTCCGTCCCGAGTGAATTTCTATACCCACCTGGCTTTTATCTTCTTCGTTCGCGTAACTAATTGCATCGGCATGGATTTCGCCGTCTTCCAACTCAATTCCGTTCGCCAGTTTCTCCATATCTTCGATGGCTATTTCTTTTTCTAACCACACGTGATAGATTTTTTTCTTTTTGAACGAAGGATGCGTCAGTTTGGCTGCCAAATCGCCGTCGTTGGTGAGCAACAAAACGCCGGTTGTGTTACGATCCAAGCGGCCTACGGGATAAATCCGTTCTTTGCAAGCGCTTTTCACTAAATCCATAACAGTCAGGCGCTCCTGCGGGTCGTCGGAAGTCGTCATACAGTTTTTCGGTTTGTTCAGCAAGACATACAGTTTGCTTTCGATCTGTACCGGTTGCTCATGGAACATCACTGCATCCATCCGCGTAATCTTGGTTCCCAACTCGGTCACGACGTTCCCGTTTACCCTGATCACACCGGCCTGGATAAATTCATCGGCTTCACGACGCGAACAAACGCCTGCATTCGCCAGAAATTTGTTCAGACGGATCGGTTCGTTGGGATCGGTCAATGCTTCTTTGTACTTCAACTGTTTACGCTGACTGTACTTTGCATTTGGGTTAGGTCTCCCGCCCTGTTGCGGCCGTTTCTTGTTCGGGTTCCTCAAATCGTATCCTCCGCCGCGCTGGTTCGGGCCGGCGTTATACGCCGGGCGATTGCCGCGCTGGTCGTAATCATTCGTCCGTGGCCGTCCCTGATAGCCGCCGCCTGTATTCGGACGCTGCGAGTAGGATGAGCGGTTTCCGCCGCCATAATCTCCGCCGCCTCCCTGGTACGGGGTTCGGTTGCCATTGTTGTACTCTCCGCCTCCCTGTTGTGAATAACGGGGCGGATAGGACGGTCTGTCTTGCTGGTAGGATGGCCGATCCTGTTGATAGGATGGTCTGTCCTGCTGATAAGACGGCCTGTCCTGTTGATAGGAGGGCCTGTCCTGCTGTTGCGGACGTGAATGATAAGGCCGTCTTTCACCCGGATCGGACGACGATGGATAACGGGGCGGATAATCCCTTCTCTCGTCGGGAGGATTGTAAGGTCTTGGCCTGTCGTAATTCACCCGTTGAACATCTTTGATACGGGGACGACGACCGACCGGAGCGCTGTGTTTATCCTCACCGCCTTGATGAATACCCCCATCTTTGGTCGCACGATAAATGGGTTGCCTTTCATAATTTTCTTCCTGCGCATTCGCATGGCTCCAGGGATTTCCCTGGACGGTTTTTCTCGGACGTGGTTGAAGTCCGTCTCTTTCTTCTACATTCATTTTAAATTAAAAACAATTAATTAATTATTAACTATTCGCAATCTCACGATTGCATTCTCTCATTCTTAAAATTTTAAATTCCCACATAATTATAAGGCGTTACGGCTTTCAGTTCCTGCTTCACCGATTCGTCCAATTGCAACGAATCAACAAATTTCGCAATCGACTGTTCTGTTATTTCCTCATTCGTACGTGTCAGCTCTTTCAATGCCTCATAGGGTTTCGGATAACCTTCCCGCCGCAGAATCGTTTGTATCGCTTCCGCCACAACGGCCCAATGTGCATCCAGGTCGAGTAACAACTGTTTCTCATTCAATAACAATTTGCCAAGTCCTTTTGTTAAACTTTTTAGTGCAATTTCGATATGCGCCAATGGTACGCCGATATTTCGCAACACGGTAGAGTCAGTTAAATCCCGCTGTAAACGTGAGATTGGTAATTTCGTACTCAAGTGCGTCAAAATTGCGTCCGCCATTCCAAGATTCCCCTCTGCATTTTCAAAATCTATCGGGTTCACTTTGTGCGGCATGGCGGAGGATCCTACTTCTCCTTCTTTAATTTTCTGCTTAAAATACTCCATCGAGACATACTGCCATATATCACGGCACAAATCTGTCAGAATCGTATTTATACGCCTCAATCCGTCAAACAGGGCAGCCAGGTTATCGTAGTTGGAAATCTGCGTAGTCCATTCTTCACGCTTCAAACCCAACATTTCGTTCACAAACCGGTTGCCGACAGCCTTCCAGTCATATCCGGGATAAGCTGCATGGTGTGCATTAAAATTTCCCGTCGCTCCCCCGAACTTGGCCGATACCGGAATCGCTTTCAATAAAGCGACTTGTTGTTCCAAGCGATAGACAAACACCTGAATCTCTTTCCCCAGACGGGTAGGCGAAGCCGGTTGTCCGTGGGTTCGCGCCAACATCGGAATATCTTCCCAATCGCCGGCATTTTTTTTCAGGATTTCAATAACTGCTTGTATGTCCGGATAATACACCTCATCCAACGCCTCTTTCAAGGACAGCGGGACAGCCGTGTTATTAATATCCTGCGACGTCAATCCGAAATGGATAAACTCTTTATACGCTTGCAAAGACAGGGCGTCAAATTTTTCCTTTATAAAATATTCGACTGCTTTCACATCGTGATTGGTGGTTCGCTCAATTTCTTTGATACGGAGAGCGTCCTCCTCTGAAAAATCAAGGTAAATACGTTGCAACGCCTGGCGGGTTTCTTTCGTGTCAACCGCTTTCAATTGAGGCAGGAGACCCGTAAGCATCTTAAAATATTCCACTTCCACCCGTACACGATACCGTATAAGGGCAAACTCCGAGAAGTAAGAAGCCAATACTTCCGCCTTATCCCGATACCGTCCGTCCACAGGAGAAACTGCTGTCAATGCCGAAAAATTCATAGTTACATCCAAAATCGAGCCACAAATATACGACTTTTCTTCCAAATAACTACTAAACATTCCAATATTTGAAAAAAAATTTCATGATTATCTGCAATAAATGAATAATTTCATGGCATCCGAGCCTAAAATATTCATTCACTACTCTCATACACCCAAAATCCTACACTTGCCACACTTACGGCGGTGAATATCCCGAAGGCATTGCTTACCGAACTGATGGGATTGGCTAAATCCGACGAACTGATGCGTTCGTACAAATCCATGTAATCTTTATTAACGCGGTAAACGTATATCCGGTGAACACCTGCCGAACGGAACTCGCGTGCTGTCGCCCGGTATGTGTTTCCGCGGAAAGGCTGCATCATGCGGTTGCCGAATATGCCGAGCGAAGGCATATCGGAGGTGTTCGGACTTTCGATATAAACCTGATAATAACTGCTGTCCGGGTCGTCCCACGTGACTACGACTTCGGTTGTGTCCGAGGAATCCCAAAAGTACCATGATGAGGACAGTGTCAGCGATTCCGGTTCAACACGCAGGTTACGAAGCGGCGCAGGTATTTGCGTGGATGCTTCAATACTTTTACCGTTGTATTCAAATTGCAGACGGTATTCCTGCCCTTCGCGGAGAGTGTCCTGTAGCTGGTATGTACCGGTCGAGACTTCGTCCAATTCCATGCTGTTCACGTTGACTTTCAGTCCGCCAACGGGCATGGAAAATTTGTATCCGTCTTTTAAATACACTTCCATGCTGTACACTTTTACCGTCAGGCTGTTTGCGCCTTCCTGCAAGTAACTTTCGACAATAGGCGTTTCCGTGTTTATGTTGTAATCCATCAACGCTTCACCGCAACCAAACAAGGCGGAGAATAACAAACCGTCAACAATCAAATTAGTTATCTTTTTCATAATTCGGACTTATTTCAGTTGTATGCTAAACGTAATGTTGGGGGTAAATCCCAACAGGTTAATATTTGTTTCCGTGACACCGGCAGACTGGTCAAAGGCATATTCCCTGTACCAGACATTGACCCGGTCGTAAACATTAAATAATGATACGCTCAGGCTGGATTTGACTCCCTTGATGAAGGACAGGTCATACTTGGCCAGCAAGTCCATACGGTGATAATCGGGATAGCGGGCGTTGTTCTTCTTGTCCACGATGAGGAAATTTATGTTACCACTGTTAGGCGTTGTAAGCGTATAGGCGCCGATGGGTTCGGTAAACGGTTTGCCGGTAGCATAAATCCACGAGGCAGACAGCGTCAGGTCGCGGACCGGCTTCCAGGTTAAAACCGTCTTGAACTCATGCGTTACGTCCTGGTTGGCGGGAAAATAGCCATCACCGTAAACCGGAAAATTGTAACGGGTTTCGCCCAGCGTATAGCCTATCCATCCCGTCAGTTTGCCGTATTTCTTTTGCACAAGAAAATCAATTCCGCGCGAATATCCTTTTCCATTGTAGAAAAATTCCTGATAGCCGCTATTGTCTTTAAAAGAAGAAGCAAACCGCAGGGTATATTCGCTCAGGTTATCAAGTTTTTTGTAGTAAGCTTCCACGTCGAAAAGGAAATCTTTTGTTTCGTAACTGCCTCCGGCGACGTAGTGCATGGCGCTGCTGACAGGGATACCCCTGTTGTCGGACAGCAGCCAGATGTCGCGGCTTCCCGCCGAAATATCTTCCCGTACGATACGGTTTACGAACTGGTAATAATATCCGGCAGACGCTTTTAACCTGAATCTGTCGTTGAACTTATAAAATGCCTGCAAGCGAGGCTCTGCGTATGGACGCGAAGTGACATCGTAGTACGAGAGGCGAACGCCGGGGAGGAATGTCAGTTTTTCGCCCAGTGTCCACTTGTCCTGGGCATATACGGAAAGCAAATTCCCTTTGTTCTGCAAATTCAGAATGTTGAATGTGTCGCTTTGTGCATAGCGGTAATCAATGTTATAGTTGGAATAGTTCAACCCGAACTCTAATTTGTTTTTGCCGTTGAATTTGTATTCATTATCTAATTTCAGGGAATAATCCCACAGGTCATTATGTTCATCCGTGTTCATGTCGAACATGACGGCGGTACGTCCGGACGTTGACGTAGTACTGTTTTGACGGTCGCGCAGGCTGTAATAATTGGAAAAGGAAATTAATGCGTTGGAGTAAAAGCGGTTGTTCCAGTTACGTGACCACTTCAGGCTGCTCCCTACATTTCCCCAATTGGTTTTGTCGGTGATACTGCCGCCCATAAACGAACTGCCGAATCCTTCGCGGGAATTGTCAAGGACATCTTCACCGTTGAAGAAACTCAAAGAGACGATGTCGCGCTTGGTGGGGTTGTAAGTCAGTTTGGCGTTCAAATCGTAGAAATACGATTCGGGTTTTTCCTGATTGCGTTGATTAAAACCGCCGCCAGGTCCTCCTCCGCCCATCATTCCCGAATTGGTGGTATTGGAATAAACATTCGTGAATTTGTCATACATAAAACTCTGGAACGAACGGCGTCCGGCGACAAAGAACGAGCCTTTTTCGTTTTTGAACGGTACTTCCATGAACGCATTGAATCCAAGAAATCCGACGTCGCCTCCGATATTAAAATCCTTGTCATTTCCGGTTTTGCCGACAATTTCCATCACGCTCGACAGCCGTCCGCCATGTTTGGCGTCGAAACCGCCCTTGTGCAGTTGGACGTCCTTTATCGCATTGGTATTGAAAGCGCTGAAGACACCCATCAGGTGCTCTTGATGATAAATCGTAAAGCCGTCGTAAAGCACCAGATTCTGGTCGGGCGTCCCGCCGCGAACGTACATGCCTGCCGACGATTCATTGCTTGCCGAAATACCGGGCATCAACTGGAAAGTGCGGAAAAGATCTTTCTCTCCCAACGCCGGCAGGTCGGCGATTTTGGCTGCCGTCGTCTGTATGACGCCTATTGAAAGTCCGGGAATTTTCAACACGTCTTCGCGGGTTGCAACAACCTCAACTTCATCCAGTACATTGACGGCGGGTTGCATTTCCACAAACAGATTTTCCACATTGATTTCGGGAGAGAGGTAAAAATATTGCGTTTCGTAGCCGAGGTATTTGAAAACGAGGATTTCGGTATCGGAAGGAACCTTGTAGAGGGTGAAATAACCGTCGTTATTCGTAACGGTGGCAACGGCGGGGTATCCCTCGACATGAACCGTGGCAAAGGGTAGAAACTCGCCGTTAGCCTGGTCTTTGATACGTCCCGTAACGGTCAGGTCGCGGCGGCTGGCATCGCCTTCGTAACGTTTGTTTTCCAGTTTTGTACGGTTGCGGGGCAGATTTTTCGTCGGGACAATGCAGTAAATGCTGTCTTCGTCGATATAACAAGACAGTCCCTTCACCTCCTGGCATAACTGCTCGAAGGCAACCTGCAGCGGCGCCGAAAAAAATATGCCTTCATAGGTATAACCGGCAATGGCGGCCGAATCGTATTTCAGCGTCATACCATACTTGATTTCAAAGTCTTTCAGTACTTTGAGCACAGGTGTACGTATA
>JAISJX010000200.1 GCA_031261145.1 Tannerella sp. | reverse complement strand
AGAGGTATTAATTTTTGTACTCTTTTGGCTTCTTCCAATTTTCCTGCTTTTTTCAAGTCAAGACTCCTCATCCCGATGGCGAGTTTTTCCTTTAATGTCATTTCTTTGTATTCCATAATCTTTGTTCTTTTTAATATTGATACTGCAAAGGTACGAATTAATTGAGAATTGAGAATTGAGAATTGAGAATTATTTTTCTCATTCTCGGTTCTGCATTTTCGAAGCGTTCTGCGTCCAACAGTTGCGGAATCTGCGTGCAATCACTGATTCCCGGATTTTTTGAATCTGAATATTTTCCGGACAAGAAGCAGGGCGATATAGCCGCAGAGTAAACCGCACACCACGCCGCCAAAATCGATTGCCACATCCAGTATCCGGCTGCCCCGGCCCGGGACAAACATCTGATAGAGTTCGTCTGATACTGCGGTGAGAAGCCCCAGGAACAGGGGCCAGGCAATATGCGCCATCATTCGTTTGGTATAAATACGCAGTGTCAGTATCAGCCAGAAACCCAGCAATGTATATTCGGAAAAGTGTGCCAGTTTACGAACCAGAAACTCGGTAAACACAAATCCGATACCCCATTGTTTCATCAGGCGGTTCAGCCACTGGGTGACCAACTGGCTTTTGCTGCTCGACACCGATTCGATTTCGCTGGAGTTCGCAAAAATAAAGACGATGCAAGCCAGCAACAACAATGTGAAAAGCGCCCGTAGAAACCTGTTTCCGGGTTTTGTTTTTCCTCTTTTGGTTACTTTTTTTCTTTTGCCATACGACATGGTTTTCAATCCTCCCCTTCTTTGATTATCAGTCTTTAAACTGATGTACGGTCAATTCGTTTCCGTCCCATTTGAGGTAAGAAAAGAGGTACATCCAGTCGCCTGCGATTAACATGCGGGAGGCGCCGGTCAGTTTCCGGTCGAACAAGATATGGCAATGGCCGAATATGAAAAAGTGAATATCGGGGTGCGTCAGACTGTACTCTGTTGAAAACGAAAGAAGAAGGGCGGAAATGCGGTCGTGGGTCGCCTGTTTCCTTTTCTCCATTCCTTTTTTCCGGCTGCTGAGCGACCAACGCCTGGCAAAGCCGAAAGTCCATCGCGGATGAATCCCCGAATAGAAAAACTGGCACACTTTGTTGCGGAACATGGCTTGCAAAAACCGGAAACCCGGCTTCTGTTTGCCGACCTCGTCGCCATGCGCCAGAAAGAACCGTTTCCCCAGGAGGTCGATTATCAGCGGCCCCTGATGAATCACCACTCCGGTTTCCCGGGGCAGATAATCGAACATCCAGACGTCATGATTCCCAATAAACAAATGGATTTCAACGCCCTGGTCGCACAGTTCGGCCAATTTGCCGAGGAAACGGACATGGCCTCTGGGTACGACATGTTTGTATTCGTACCAGTAATCGAACATATCTCCCAGAAAATAAATCGCCTGTGCATCCCCTTTGATGCTGTCCATCCAACGGACGAGCTTCTTTTCCGCCGCCACCGGGTCGTCCAGGTAGCGGTTACCGAGATGCGCATCAGATGCAAAATAGATATTTTTCGTTGGAAGAGCGTTCATCAGACTTGTATTTAATGTATTATAACAGACCTAATTCCAATTTCGCTTCTTCACTCATCATCTCCTGGCTCCATTCCGGCGAGAAGACCAGGTTGATCTCTACGTTTTGCAAACCTTCGATGCTTTCGACTTTCATGCGTATGTCTTCGACGATAAAGTCGGTGGCCGGACAGTTGGGCGCAGTGAGCGTCATCTCGATTTTCACATTTTTATCTTCGTCCACGTTCACCCCGTAAATCAGCCCAAGGTCATAGACATTGACGGGGATTTCCGGGTCGTAAACGGTTTTGAGCATAGCGACAATTGCTTCTTCGGTCTGTAGAAATTCGTTGGATTCTATCATTGATGGATTTTATATAGTGTTGTATTATACTGATTTATAAATGAAGCCTGCCTTCGTCCGCATAGCTGTAAAACGTATTATCACAGATGATGATATGGTCGAGCAGGCGGATATTCATCAGTCCGGCCGCTTTTTCTAACTGGTACGTCAGTCTATCGTCCTGCAGACTGGGCTGTTCATTTCCCGACGGGTGGTTGTGACAGAGCACAATGCCCGTACAGAGGGCATTGATCGCCACCTTCAGGATGAGGCGGATATCGGCGGATGTTTCGCCCATTCCGCCCTGACTGATTTTGACTTTCTCAAGCACCTTCGCCGCATGGTTGGTCATGGCGACCCACATTTCTTCGTGCGGAAGGTCGCATACCAACGGATGAAACAGTTGGTAAGCGTTTTTGCTGCTGAGAATTACGTGCCGCTGTAATGGTTCGGAGGCGCCTTTGCGCCGTCCCAGTTCCATCGCGGCGGCAATGGTGACGGCTTTGGCCTCCCCAATCCCTTTGAACGAAACCAGTTCTTTGACAGTCAGTTTGCCTAACGCATTCAGACTGTTCGAGACCGAACGGAGGATACGTTGCGACAGTTGCACAGCCGTTTCATCGTTATTTCCCGAACCTATCAGAATGGCTAAAAGTTCCGCATCACTCAACAAAGAGACTCCTTTGAGCAGCATTTTTTCGCGCGGACGGTCTTCTTCCGCCCATTCTTTAATGCGAAGTCTCCCGGTTGTGTCCATGATTACTTATTCGAGCGTCCGATGTAGGAGCCGTCGCGGGTGTCGATTTCGACTCTGTCGCCGACATTGATGAAGAGCGGTACACGCACTTCGGCGCCCGTTTCTACAGTGGCCGCTTTCAGGGTGTTAGTAGCTGTATCACCTTTGATGCCCGGCTCGGTGTAGGTCACTTCCAGAATCACGTGGGCGGGGAGTTCGCACGTCAGAATCGTTTCACTTTCAGCGTGAACCATTGCTTCTACCGTATCGCCGTCTTTCAGGAACTGAACGCCGTCGATGCTTTCGCCCTGCAATGAAATCTGGTCGAATGTTTCGGGGTGCATGAAATTGTAACCCATGTCGTCTTTATATAAAAACTGGTACGGGCGGCGTTCGATACGCACTTCTTCTACCTTCACGCCGGAGTTCCATGTTTTGTCAATGACCCGTCCGGTCGTAACGTTTTTCAGTTTGGTACGTACGAAAGCGGGACCTTTTCCCGGTTTCACGTGAAGAAATTCAACGATAAAAAAGTAAACTCCGTCAATGTTAAGACACATTCCGTTTCTAAAATCTGCTGTTGTAGCCATAAAAAATATCCTGTTATTTATATGTTATTTATTAATAGGCGCAAAAGTAATATATTTGCGGCAAAGATGCAAACTTCATTTCAAAAACATTTCAGTCTTCGATACGGACTACGTATTTGACATTTTCCAGTTTAGACAATGTGGCGCGTATCTTGCTGACATCTTCCACATTGTGAACCAGAATCTTAATGTTTCCTTTGAAGATTCCGCCGAAGGTTTCGATCAACAATCGTTTGATGTTGATATTGAAGTCTTCGGAGATCGTTTTGGTGATGGCATTCAGCACGCCGACCGCGTCGATGCCTTCAATTTCGAGGGTCGCTTCAAAAACGGAATCAGAGTCGCTCCAGACAGTCGTAAGGATTCGGTTTCCGTGGACGCAGTTGAGCAACATCGCTCTCTCGCAGGAGCGTTTATGCACAACCACGGTTCCGTCGTCCTGGATATGCCCGAAGGCGTCGTCTCCGGGAATCGGCTTGCAACATTCGGCAATGGTATGGTTACCCTTGCTCAGTATATAGGGCTTTTTCCGGTTGATTATCGGCGGTTCGGGTGTATCGGGTTCTCCGCCTCCGGGCTTAGGGGGAGTTACTTTGGAACGCAACGCTTCTTTGATATCCTTATTGGAAAGCGTCCGACCCTCTTTTTCAATGGCGTAATAGAAATCTTCCCGTTTGGTGAAATGGGAATACAGCGCTACTTTGTCGATAAGGGAAGTGATCGGTTCAATTTTCGCTTTCCGGAATGCTTTCAACAG
The DNA here is from genome assembly GCA_031261145.1 of Tannerella sp. Next base: position 9,305 of record JAISJX010000200.1, on the reverse strand, counting down.
CTTCTCTTCGCCCTTTTTAGCAGTTTCTTTTCGCGTACGCTTTAAGTATTCCTCAATTTTAGTACGCGCTTTTACGGTCGTCACAAATGTTAACCATTCTGATACAGGATTTTGGGTGTTTGAGGTCAGGATTTCAACCTGGTCGCCGCCGGATAACTTGAGGTTAAGTGGCGCCGAATGGTGGTTGACATTGGCGCTGATAGAATGATTGCCGATGTCGGTATGCAATTCGTATGCAAAATCCAATACCGTAGCGCCTTGCGGTAGTTTGATTATTTTTCTTTTCGGCGTAAAGACGTTGATTACGGACGAGAAAAGATTCATTTTGATGGTGCCCATCAAATCAATCAAGTCCGGATTCGGATTTTGCAGTATCTCATTAAAAGTCTGCAGCCATTTATCCAGTTCGATGTCTTCGGCCGAGGCGCCCTTATATTTCCGGGCGGCGTATCCTTTTTCGGCGATTTCATACATTCTTTTGCTTTGGATTTGGATATCGACCATTTGTCCGTGTGGCTGCTGCCACAGAACAGTCGTATGAAGCGCCTGATAGCCATTGGGTTTCGGATGATTGATGTAATCACGGAGCCGGTTCGGGCAAGGGTCGTAAATCTCGGAGACGGCTTGCAGGACAGTCCAACATTCGGTTTTGTCATATCCTTTTTTCTGGGATTCAAAAATAATCCGGACGGCATAAATATCGTAAATCTCCTCGAACGTAATATGTTCGTCCTGCATTTTTTTCCATATCGAATAGATGGATTTGACGCGGGCGCGCATTTTGTAAACGAGCTTCATCTCATGCAACTTGTCGTCGATGGGTTTGGCAAAATCTTTGAACAGACGCTGGCGGGATTCTTCGGATGCTTCTAATTTGTTGTTAATAAACTCAAATTCATCCGGATGTTCGTATTTAAGGCCAAGGTCTTCCAATTCCGTTTTGATGGATAAAAGCCCTAACCGTTCGGCCAAAGGGGCGTATAAATAGAGCGTTTCGCTGGCGATTTTGTATTGTTTATCGGTCGGCATGGAGCCGAGTGTGCGCATGTTATGCAACCGGTCGGCCATTTTCACTAAGATGACGCGGATATCGCTGTTCATCGTAAGAATAAGTTTCTGGATGTAAAGGGCTTGTTCAGAGGCTTTCTCTCCAAATTGTCCTCCGGAAATCTTGGTCAGACCGTCCACAATCTCGGCGATTTTCTCGCCGAAGCTCTGTTTTATTTCAACTACCGTTATTTCCTCAACATCTTCAACGACGTCATGCAATAAAGCGGCGCAGATGGAAGTCGAGCCTAATCCTATATCTTCGCACACGATGCGGGCGACGGCCAAAGGGTGCATGATATACGGTTCGCCGGAACGACGCCTCACATCCTTATGGGCCTCTTTGGCGAACTTGAACGCTCTCTCTATAATATCGGTTTTTCCCCGGTGATTACTATTTAGATAGCTTTCTTGCAGATGGTCATATTCCGCCTGAATAAGCCTGTCTTCTAATGCCTGTTTTTCTTCATTGTTGCGTTCCTCTTCTGTATTCATAAAATTGCGTGTTAGGGGTTTTAATCTACAATCCGGGCTACGGATTTGACATTTTCTATTTTAGACAACGCCGTGCACATTCGGTGAATATCGTCCACATTGTGTACCAGCATTTTGATTTTTCCTTCAAATACCCCGTCTCTGGTTTCGAGATGCAGGCGTTGGATATTGATATTAAACCCTTCAGAAATCGTTTTGGTAATGATGTTCAACACTCCAATTGAATCAATGCCGCTAATTTCCAAGGTTGCTTCGAAAGAAGAACCGGAGTATTTGCTCCAGACGGTCGTAAGGATGCGGTCGCCGAAACTGCTTTTCAGCTTCGTGGCAATCTTGCAGGAACGTTTATGGACAACGACCGTCCCGTCATCGTTGATAAATCCAATGGTATCCTCACCTGCAATCGGTTTGCAGCAGGCGGCAATGACATAATTTTTATTCAGTTCGTTATCACTAAGCACGTATGCTTTGCTCCGGTCAAATTCTGGCAATTCCTTGAGGGAGGCATCCTTTTTGTTTGATTTTTTGACATGCAGCGCCTGCTTGACAAACTTGAACACGAAATTCTCTGTTTTTTCCTGCAATATTTTTTTGAGGCTTTCGGGCGGTTCGAGGTTCTCTTTCTCAATCGCATAGAAGAGGTCTTCCCGTTTGAGGAAGCCGTAATATAACGCCACTTTGTCGATGAAGGAAGGGATGGGTTCGATGCCTGCCTTCCTGAAGACTTCCAATAATTGTTCCTCGCCTTTTTTGGAGGCTTCTTTCCGCGCACGTCTCAGGTAAGCCTCTATTTTTGTACGCGCTTTCGCAGTGGTTACAAAATTCAACCATTCCGGCGCGGGTTGCTGGGAGCGTGAAGTCAGAATCTCGATCTGGTCGCCGCTGGATAGCGTATGGCTGAGCGGAACCAAGCGGTGATTCACCTTGGCGCCGATACAATTATTCCCGATGTCGGAGTGTAGCGTGTAGGCAAAATCCAGCGCCGTAGCGCCTTGCGGCATCGTTTTGATGTCGCCCTTCGGGGTGAAGACAAAGATTTCGGACGAAAAAAGATTCATTTTGATGGTGTCCAGGAAATCCAAGGAGTCCGGATTCGGGTTTTCTAAGATTTCCGTGATGGTTTGCAACCACTTGTCTAATTCCGTTTCTTCCTCTACCTTTTCTACTTTTTCTTTGTATTTCCAGTGGGCGGCAAATCCTTTTTCGGCGATCTCGTCCATTTTACGGCTGCGGATTTGAACTTCAACCCATTGTCCGCTCGGCCCCATGACAGTCACGTGAAGCGCCTGATAACCATTTGATTTTGGACGGCTTACCCAGTCACGAATCCGATCCGGACGAATCCGGTAAATATCCGTGATGACCGAATAGATATCCCAACAAACGTTTTTATCCTCCACTCCGTCGATGGATTCAAAAATAATCCGGACAGCAAAAATATCGTAAATATCTTCGAAGGGTATCTTTTTGGCTTCCATTTTGTTCCATATCGAATAGACTGATTTGATGCGGGCGCGCATCTCGTAATCCAGCCCCATCTCTTTCAATTTTGTATTGATGGGTTTGGCAAAATCTTCAAACAAAAGCCGACGGGATTCCTCCGTAGCCTTCATTTTTTTGTTAATCATCTCAAATTCATGGGGATGCTCGTATTTAAAGCTGAGGTCTTCCAATTCCGTTTTGATGCTGAAAAGCCCCAACCGGTGTGCCAGGGGGGCGTATAAATATAAAGTCTCTCCGGCGATTTTATATTGTTTTTCGGGAGGCATGGAACTGAGCGTGCGCATGTTATGTAGCCGGTCGGCCATTTTAATCAGGATGACGCGGATGTCGTTGCTCATGGTCAGGAAGAGTTTCCGGAAGTTTTCGGCTTGTGTGGAGGCATGCTCCTGAAAGATACTTCCGGCGATTTTAGTCAGCCCGTCCACAATCTCGGCGACTTTCTCGTCGAACATGTTTTTAATATCTTCCACCGTATATTCGGTATCTTCGACGACATCGTGCAAAAGCGCTGCACAGATGGATGTTGAGCCTAATCCCATCTCCGTACACACGATGCGGGCGACGGCTAAAGGGTGCATGATATAGGGTTCGCCGGAACGACGCTTAACCCCACGATGAGTTTCATTGGCAAAATTGAAGGCTTTGGTAATGCGTTCAACTTTACGTCGATGATTGCTTTGCAGATAATCTTTCAGCAGGAGATCAAACTCCTCCTTAATCCGCTGTTCATCCAATGAAATTGCTTCGTCCCGTATGCTCATAAAATACTTTTAAAAAATCCTCTACTCTCTCATCCTACCGGTATTTTCAATACTTGACCAATTTTCAGTTTATCACTTGTCAGGTTGTTGACCGCTTGCAACTTAGCAACGGTTACACCCGAATATCTTTTGGCTATTGAATATAAAGAATCACCTGACTGGACTTTATAGGTAACTGTTTTTGAACCGTTGCCGTTATCTGCGACGGCTTGATTTTGCGCAGTTCCGGCGGTTGTTACAGGCTTTATCTGAGCCACTTGTTTCGTGGCGGCAGCCGTTTCTTTCTTCGCGGAAGTATTTGCCGTCTCTTTTTTGGCAGAGGCGGATTCATTCTTTGAGGCGGCCGTATTTTTTGCAGCCGTTTCGTTCTTTGTCGGCGCAAAACGAATTCCTCCGTTATCCACTTGGACAGTCAATTGTTTGCCGGGAGGGACTCTGTTGGATTTCAGCCCATTCCAATGACGGAGATTCTGAGCGGTCACCCCGTATTGACTGGCTATTTTAGTCAGGTTTTCGCCCGAAACAACGGTATGTTTGATGGTTTCGCGGGTACCGGAAGTAATTTTCCCCGAATAGTTAATGTCGATGGGGGCGCAATCGGCCAAAAGGTCTTCGACGCGGTGTTTATAGATACTGTCGTTATTGTCAATAAAGGAATAAGTGGCTGATACCGGCAGTTTTATTGGTGAAGGAGTTCTGTTTCCCGGAATGATTTCCCGTTTATACTGGGGGTTCAACATTCGCAGCAGTTCTATATCCAGATGCAATACATCCGCCACTTGTTGGAGGTGTAACATCCTGTTTACCATAATCGTGTCGGTCGCCATAGACAGGCTTGTCCGTATCGGGCAGAGGTTATGCTCGCAATGATAGTTCATGATGTAACTTGCCGCGATGAAAAGGGGCACATACGAACGGGTTTGCTTCGGCAAATAAGGGAAAATATCCCAGAAATTGGTTTTGCCTCCCGCCCGTCGGATGGCTTTATCCACGTTGCCCGGCCCGCAATTGTAAGACGCCATGACAAGATACCAGTCTCCGTAGATGGCATACATCTCTTTGAAGTAGCGGCAGGCGGCATCAGTCGCTTTATAAGGGTCTAAACGTTCGTCTATCAGGCTGTTGATTTCAAGCCCGTAGATTTTTCCGGTCGGCAACATAAATTGCCACAGCCCGGCGGCGCCGACAGGAGATAAGGCTTTGGGATTCAGGGCGCTTTCTACCAACGCAAGGTATTTCAGTTCGAGAGGCAGGCCGTATTCGTCTAATTTCTGCTCAAAAATCGGAAAATAAAGGTCGGCCATCCCCATCATGTAGCGTACAAGGTCGCGACGCCGGACAGCGTATAAATCAATACATTCGCGTATTTTGGGGTTGTATTCCATCGGAATAACAAACGGCAACTGGGCTAACCGCATCTGATAGATTTGTTCGGGGAAAAACACATTTTCCGTGTCATCCAAACAAAAACTGTCCTTTTGGGAGAAATATTGCACGTGCCAGCTTTCAAGCAGGCTGTTCACATTCTCATCCAGTACTTCGGGTATCAGTCCGATATCCATGAAGTTTGAATCAGTCGATAAAACCGAATATTTGTTTTCATCTTCATCTACTGTTTCTTCCACTTGCGCGAAAATCGCCGGGCAGATAAAACACAGGTACAACAGGGTAAGAACTATCTTTTTCATAGGCGTTAAAATTTAATATTGAGGCTAAGCCCGTATAAGTTTGAATTGAATTTTGTTCTGGGGGTCAACGATGGCGCGATGTGCATGGAAAGGTCAGCAGATATATCAAAATCAAATAATTGAGCGTCCACATACGTATCGGCCATACAGATAAAGTACCAAGCAATCGTCAGGATGTAACTCAAGTCGCGGTAACGGCGGTAATAATCTTTTCCGTTTTTCAGGCGGTTTTTAAAACTGCCGTCGTTGATATATTCGGAGGGTTCCCTTCCGGCCGGCACAAAGTCCATCCAACTGTCGTGCCAACTGTCCGGATCGTTCGGATCATCAAACATAATATCAAAGTAAGCCTCCGAATAGTCCTTGAAATTTTTATTATTCCATAAGATGGCGTAGGCAAATCCCATAAATCCTCCGTAAACCAAAGGTAATTTCCAGTATTTACGGTTGTAAACCTGTCCCAGGCCGGGAAAAATGGCCGAATAGATGACGGCGCGTTTCGGATTTGGCTTAAAAACAGGGATCGTATCGGTGGTGAGTTCTTCTGTGAACAACGTATCAGCAGCCTGTACCGAGTTGTTTATGATTGCCGAATCAGCCTCTGTCAGGCGAAGCGTATCGCCTTCAATAACGTTGATTTCCTGGGCTTTCACAGAAAACAAGGTACTGCATAGTATAAATCCAAACACCATGATACCGGTTATTTTATAGAATTTCTTCACGCGCTCTTACATTAAATATATGTCACTTCATTCTGTCTAACAACCCTATGATATCTTCCAATTCTTTTTCGGAATTGAAAGGAATGGTGATTTTGCCTTTCCCTTTTTCTTTATCAATTGTTAATTTCACTTTTGTCTTGAAGAAAGAGGACAATTGCTTTTTTAGAATGTCATACTCTTCGGGGACAGGCTTTTTAGGCGTTTGGGAAGCGGACTGGATTTGACTGGTATCGCCACCGATCGCATTCCGCGCCAATTCTTCCACATTGCGGACGGAAAGTCCTTGTGCAAGAATCTGTTCGTAAAGCGCTAACTGTACTTCCGCGTCATCAACCGTAATCAAGGCGCGTGCATGTCCCATGTCTATCCGTTTATCTTTGAGGCCAACCTGTATCTCGGCCGGTAATTTCAGCAATCGCAGGTAGTTGGCTATGGTAGCCCGTTTTTTCCCGACCCGTTCGCTCAGTTGTTCCTGGGTAAATCCGTTGGCGTCAATCAGTTTATGGTAAGCTAATGCAATTTCAATCGCATTCAGGTCTTCCCGCTGGATATTTTCGATCAGGGCGATTTCCGCAACATCTTCGTCGGCTGCTGTTTTGATGTAGGCGGGGATTCGTTCCAATCCGGCTTTGAGCGCAGCGCGGTAACGGCGTTCGCCCGCAATAATCAGATATTTGTTGGGGCCGATTTCTTTGAGGGTAATCGGCTGTATCACACCATACGAACGAATGGAGGCTGTTAATTCTTCCAATGCCTCGTCCTCAAAAACAGTACGGGGTTGATCGGGGTTCGGTTCGATTTTGCTCAGTTCAATCTCGCTGATGGACGACGAACCGCCGGTTTTCAGGTCATCCATTGTAAGCAAAGCATCTAAACCGCGTCCTAATCTGTTTTTACTCGGTGTCGTCATAAATTTATTTGTTTTTTTCGATTAATTCCTGCGCTAACTGTATGTGATTCTGCGAACCTTTCGATTCGGCGTCATAAAGCAATACCGGTTTGCCGAAACTGGAGGCTTCCACTAATTTCACATTCCGTTGAATCACAGTTGTAAACACCAAATCCTGGAACGGCCGTTTCACCTCTTCATAGATTTGATTGGCTACCCGCAGGCGGGGATCGTACATCGTAATGAGAAAGCCTTCGATATCTAATTCAGGATTCAGTTTTGACTTGATTATTTTGATAGTGTTCAGCAACTTAGTAATTCCTTCCAAAGCGAAATATTCGCATTGTACGGGAATAATCACGGAATCGGCCGCCGTGAGCGCATTGACGGTAATCAATCCCAAGGACGGCGAACAATCAATCAGGATAAAGTCGTATAAATCTTTCAACGGCGCAAGGGTCTGTTTCAGAATGTATTCCCGGTTGTCCATATTGAGCATTTCTATTTCGGCGCCAACCAAATCAATATGGGACGGAAAAACATCCAACCCCTTTAACTCGGTGGGCACAATGGCTTTATGAGGGTCGTCCTTATTAATCAGACATTCATAGAGCGAGCAGCTAAGGTTTTTAATGTCAATGCCTAACCCCGAAGAAGCGTTGGCCTGCGGGTCTGCATCAATCACTAACACCTTTTTTTCCAAAGCAGCTAATGATGCCGCCAGATTTATGGTGGTGGTTGTCTTTCCAACCCCGCCTTTTTGATTTGCTAATGCAATAATTTTTCCCATAATTTTTTATTTATGCAACAATATCATATATTAAATCCTTAAAAACAAGACAAATAAATCAATCCATTCCTAAACCGTCCCAACCGCTGGTAATTTGCAAAGGTATAGCTTTTTTTTTCATATCACAATCTTATGACTAATTTTAAAGAAATTATTGATTTTCTTAACGGTTGAACACGGTGTATATGCGTCATGATAATGTATAATCACCTGATTAGTCGAAGCAGCCTCATCGAGCATCCGGATTTTCTCGTAATAGGATGTTAAAGGGCACAAATCGTACGCAGAAATCCATAGTGGAGAGATTTGGGCTGAGATTGGAATCACATCGCCGGCAAAGACCGCTGTATAGTCGTCCGTGCGGATGTAAGGCGCGATTTGCCCCGGTGTATGCCCGTCGTAGAGACGAAGCCGCACACCTTCGCACAAGTCACAATCCGCCTGAATCAGTCGAAGTTTGCCGGATTTTTCGATAGCGTCCATATTTTCAGGGAAATAGGCGTCTGCCTCTAACGGATTGGGATGCAGGGCGTTTTCCCATTGCGCCTGGCTGACCCAGCAAGTTGCCGAAGGAAAAGCAGGCGCCGCCTGTCCGTCCTCATACTTCGTCGTGTAGCCGCAATGGTCAAAATGCAAATGAGTTAATACGACGTCGGTCACTTGTTCCGGCGAAACAGCACGTTTCCGAAGCTCGTCATACAGGTCTGCCAAGTCGAAAAACCGGTATGAGGATGATTTGAGCTTGTCCAATTGCTTGTCCCCTACCCCATTGTCAATCAAGATGATTCGTCCGCAATCCGTGGTAACTAATCCTGCACGCATTGCCAATATGCAACGATTCTGTTCATCGCTCGCATACCGCCGGCTCCATGCTTTGTGCGGCGTAGCGCCAAACATTGAACCACCGTCAGCGTAAAAATACCCCGTATCGATCAGTTGCAATCTAATAGACATATATTCAACTTTATAAAACCAACGTTCCTTTCCTTAGCCATAAATTCGCTGTAAAGATATGGAAAAATCTTGACACGCCGGACGACTGTAGCGAAAAGATTCTGATTACGGGTGAAATTGGGGGGCTTTGAATGCTCTTCGGAATAAAAAACAGCAAGTGATTTTGCACACCTGCCGCTCTATTGTTTGTGTATCTTCTTTATTTCCTACTGTATGAATTTCCCCCTGAACAATAAACTGCAATCATCGTCTTCCTCTGCAATCATGCTCTCTAATTTCACCAACTTCTTGAGACTTTCCGGCGAGAGCTTTTCCCTGTCCACTTTTTTTATCCTTGGCTCAATATAACTCCCAAAGTCAACCAACGAAAAATGACCCCGTGAGGTCTTTGCCAGTAAATCATACTGATCCAATATAATCCCTTCCGGCGTAATAAAACCAGTGAAACGACAGCCG
>JAISJX010000164.1 GCA_031261145.1 Tannerella sp. | reverse complement strand
GGAAATATAGAAGGTAATGATAGCTATCATCTTTACTATACTTTCCGAGGACAATATTACAAATAAATTTTTTCACAAGCAAATTTTTTCGCGAAAAATTTTGTTTATGTATTCTGTTTTTTCATATTTGACATATTTATGCATTTATTATCCTTTAAACTTCTTGGTATTTCCACTTAAACCAATCCATATTCATTTCAATACGAATGTATTAAACGAATTGGCCGGTAGAACGGGCTGGATAAACCGTTGGTCGCATTGGATGGTTATGGGTTTATCTTCGCTGTTGAAGTTGGCGGCCACTACGACGATGCTTCCGTCGGGATTACGGAATGCCTGCAGGTCTTCGTACCCGGATGTTTGCAGGCGTTTGGCGCCGGGCTGGATGTAATGGCTGTGATGCTTCATCACGTAATATTCAAACGTGTAGGCGTAGGTTTTCGTTGCGGGATCGACTACGACTAAGGAGTTTTGCGCCCAGCCCCAATGACTGATTCCGCCTTTTTCGAGCGAGATATTCCAGTAGTCATAGACGCTGGTTCCGTTCGACAGGTAATGTTTCATCAGGTTCCAGGAATATACGGCGCTTTTCCAACTGTTTTGTCCGTTACCACATTCCTGTTCGGTTTGATAGAGCGTCATTTGGGGGTATCGCTGATGAATATCGCTGATGGCTTGTTTTCCGGCCCACTGGAATCCGACGCCGGCGATGTATTTCTGGGCTGCGGGATCATTCAGGATGGTATCCACTAATGCGCTGTTTGGGCGTTCCATCGTGGCGAACAAAACCTGTGTCTGCCGTTTTTCCATTTCGGGGCCTAAGAACCGGCCGATGAACCGGGCTAAAGCGGCGGATGTCCATGTACAACTGGGAAAAACCTGGCAGGAATTAAATTCATTTTGGGGAGCGACGGCATATATATCAATTCCTTTTTGAACGTAGGCGTCGATAAATTTCCCGAAATAGAGCGCGTAGGCTTGCATGTATGTGTCGTCCTGGATGAACATGTTTGTCCCTTCCAGATTGGTCTTGGGGTCTCCTTTCAGGTCATTTACCTTTGCGTCCGGGCGGCAGGCGTAATGCCGGTTGTATTTCATCCAGGAAGGCGGACTCCAGGGCGACGCCCATATTTTCAGGGCGGGATTGTATTGTTTGGCGTTCCGGATGAATGGAATAAGCGTCTCTTCGTCGTTTTCGACAGAGAAATGTGTCATCTCAAAATCGCCGTCCGTTTCGTTGTAGGAATACCAGTCACGCGAGAAGTCGTTGGCGCCGACGGGCATACGGCAGATGGTGAAGTTCGCTCCTTTTTGGGGCGCAAAAAGTTCCTGCATGACTTCATTCAATTCTTTTTCGGACAGATGGGAGAGGGATGTCCAGCCCAGTTCGTTGAAGCAGGCGCCAAACCCTTCTATCTCTTGCAACGGCTGGCCGGTGAAAATTTCGGCATTGACTTCCCCGGAGGGTTTGACGGACGAAATGTACAGGTCGCCGACAGTTGTCCAGGAGGCTTTTTCGGTAGAAGAAACCCATTCTACCGGCTGTTTGTTCTCACTGCAGGAGGCTATTAACACGAGTGTTAATGCGAGCGTTAATAAGGAATATACTTTTTTCATATAAAATTGGTTATTAATTTATTTTTAAAACGGCATGGCCTGGTTTGAATGGCTGGTAATGAAATCATCTTCGGCAGGCGAGAGGGATGACGGGCTGTACGTCCCGTTGACTCCGGAAGAGGTATATTCGCGAACCGCCATGTCTTCATCGACATTCATAAACTTCGTGAACTCGCTCTTGAATCGCAGATAGATATCGCCGACCGCACCGTTACGATGTTTTGCAACAATGATTTCGGCTAATCCCAGTAATGAATTGCCTTTATCGTCCTCAAAAATTTTATAATATTCGGGGCGATGGATAAAACATACCATATCGGCGTCCTGCTCGATGGCGCCCGATTCGCGCAAATCGGCTAATTGAGGGCGCTTGCCTTCCAGTCCCTGGCGGTTTTCCACACCACGGTTCAACTGTGACAGGGCGATGATCGGGATATTCAGCTCTTTGGCCAAGCCTTTCAGCGAGCGCGAAATCATACTGACCTCCTGCTCCCGGCTTCCGAAATTCATCCCGCTGGCATTCATCAATTGAAGGTAGTCGATAAAGATACATTGAACGCCGTGCTCGCGCACCAACCGCCGCGCTTTGGTGCGCAACTCGAACACCGAGAGGCTGGCCGTGTCGTCCACAAAGATTTTGGCGTCATACAGTTCCTTGATCTTATAATCCAATTGTTCCCATTCGTAAGACGCTAATTGCCCGCTTTTAATCTTTTCGTTCGGTATCTCGCACACATTCACAATCAGACGGTTTACTAACTGTATATTGCTCATCTCAAGCGAGAACATGGCTACCGGAATATCAAAATTCACGGCCATATTCTTGGCCATGGACAAGACAAAAGCTGTTTTTCCCATCGCAGGCCGGGCGGCGATAATGACCAAATCCGAATTTTGCCATCCGGACGTAATCTTGTCTAAGTCGTGGAATCCGCTGCGCAACCCGCTCATTCCTTCCCTCTGGGCGGACGACTGGATCAATTCCCATGATTTTTTGATGATCGGGTTAATCTGGATAGCGTCATTCTTTACGTTTCGCTGGGATATTTTAAACAGTTCGCCTTCGGCTTCCTGCATCAGTTCCTCGACATCAATGGTTTCGTCGAACGCTTTTCCCTGCACCACGCCGGTGTAGCGGATCAGTTCGCGAGCCAAGAACTTTTGTGCAATGATGCGGGCATGGTATTCAAGGTGGGCTGTGCTGGCGACTTTTCCGGTCAGTTGGGAGATATAAAACGGCCCGCCGACTATTTCCAGATTCCCGTTTTTCCGCAATTGTTCGGTGACGGTAAGCATATCGATCGGTCGCTGGCTTACGGCCAAATCCACTATCGACTGATAAATCAACTCATGTGATTTCTCGTAAAAACTTTCGGGTTTAAGTATCTCGCTGACGACATAGTATGCGTCCTTTTCGAGCATCAGTGCGCCTAATACCGCTTCTTCGATTTCCCTTGCCTGAGGCTGCAACCGTCCTGCGTCCGAAACCTGTACGACCACATTCTTTTTCCTGCCTCCGTTATTTTTAACTCCTTCTGCCATCTTTTTTATTCAAATCTATCATTTCCTTTGACTTCTATCTCTTCAATCACTTTCCGATAAGAATGAAGCGGTCAAAAGTAGTTATTTCCTCAGAGAAATTCAACCTCAGGAATGAAAACTTATGAACGTTCTATTAACAACGGTCAGTCGAAAAAATCATCTAAGCCAATGAAATGATCTTCATCCTTTTTCAGGTCGGGCAACGGAGGGCAGCCTTTGAAAGCATGTTCCGACAGGTCGAATTTTTCCGTATCCGAATAACCTAACGTCTTGTTTGCATAGACCTTTTGCATGAAGCGGGCAAAGATAGGCAAAGCCATTGCGGCGCCTTGTCCTTCGGCCATACGGTCGAAGTGGATGGAACGGTCTTCGCCGCCAACCCAGCAGCCGGCCACTAAACTGGGGGTAAATCCCATAAACCAGCCGTCGGAGTTTTCCTGCGTCGTACCGGTTTTGCCGCCCATCGGCGCCCGGATGCCATAGTAGTAGCGCACACGGCCGCCCGTACCGCCGTCGATGACGCTTTGCAACATGCCTAACATCTTCGCATTCACATCTTCAGACAAGACTTCGGCGATCTGTGGGGCGAATGTAGCAACTGTTTTGCCGCGGGAATCTTCGATATGGGTCACATACAGCGGTTCGATACGGATGCCTTTATTGGCAAAAGCCGAATACCCGCTTACCATTTCGCTGAGGGAGATGTCGGGCGTCCCAAGACACATCGAAACCACCGGGTCGATTTCGCCTTTCAGCCCGAAAGAGCGCAGGAGACGAACCAGCGTATGAGGCGAGAGGCGTTTCATCAGGTAAGCGGTCACCCAGTTAGACGATTGTTGCAAGCCCCACTGGACGGTCACTTCTTCGCCGACCCGCTTGGCTCCGGCATTGCGCGGAATCCAGGGTTCGCCGTTATCATCCGACAACACTTGCTGGACGTGCATCATTTTGTCGCAGGGACTGAAACCTTCAATCATCGCTAACGAATAGACGAACGGTTTCATGGTCGAACCGATTTGGCGGCGGCCGGTTGTCACCATGTCGTATTTGAAACTGCTAAAGTCGATACCGCCTACATAAGCCTTTACATGTCCCGTGCGGGAATCCATCGCCATAAACGACGCGCGCATGAAACTTTTATAATAACGGATGGAATCCCTCGGCGTCATCGTGGTGTCGATGATACCATTCCAACTGAATACCTGCATTTCCACCGGTGTATCAAATGCGGCTTCTATTTCTTTGTCGGTCGCTCCGCCGGCTTTCATTGCCCGGTAGCGGTCGCTCCGGGTGACGGCGCGATCCATGATTTCTTGAATCTGCTCTGCCGATACGGTGCTTGAGAACGGCGCGTACTTACGGCCTTTCTTTTCGTTAAAGAATTTTGGCTGCAAATCTTTACCGATATGTTCCGTCATCGCTTCTTCGGCGTATTGTTGCATGCGCGAATCAATAGTGGTGTAGATTTTTAATCCGTCCGTATTGATATTGTAATATTCACCGTTCGGTTTTTTGTTTTTATTACACCAGCCATACGTCGGATTAGTTTCCCATGCCAACGAATCATCTCTGAATTTCTGGGTATCCCAGGAAGCGTATTTGCTACGATCCGGTTTTTTCGCGGTTAATGTGAGGCGGATGTATTCGCGCGTATAGGGCGCCAATCCGTCATTATGATCCATCCGCGTGAAATGGAGTTTCATAGGTATCTTCTGAAGTGAATCACAGGATTTCGCCGACAGATAACCGGCGTTTTTCATTTGATCCAGAACGAGATTACGGCGTTCTTTGGTGCGCTGTTCGTAGCGTACCGGATTATAGTAGGCCGGATTTTTACACATCCCAATCAGCATGGCGGCTTCTTCGGTTTTCAATGTGCCCGGATACGCATCGAAATAGACCCGCGCTGCCGATTGAATGCCGACTGCATTGTGGAGGAAGTCAAATTTGTTCAGATACATATTGACGATTTCCTCCTTCGTGTAATACCGCTCTAACCGGACGGCTATCACCCACTCAATCGGTTTCTGCAAAATGCGCTCCGTATAACTGTTGGCGCTGGGCGAAAATAATTGCTTGGCTAATTGTTGTGTGATCGTACTGCCGCCGCCACCGCTTTTTTGATTGAAGATACCGCGTTTCACAATCGCACGAAGCAATCCTTTGACGTCTATTCCACTGTGCTGGGTGAAGCGTTTATCTTCCGTGGCTATCAACGCTTTTACCAAATCAGGTGACAGGTCGTTGTATTCTATATAAATACGGTTGTTTTTTTCGAGAGAATAACTTCCCAGTATTTTCCCGTCGGACGAAATGACCTGGCTTGCATATTTGTTAATCGGGTTTTCCATTTGTTCCACCGGAGGCACATAACCGATAGCTCCATTTGCAATGGCGGCAAATACGGCTATGGTGGCAACGATACCTGCGGCAAAAATACCCCAAATGGCAATAATTATCTTTTTCCGGCGCTTTTGAGACAGTTTGAAAGTTCCCATTTATTTTTGTTTATTGTTCGGCGATTTGTCTTGCAATATCCTACGCATTCGGATATGTTTTCTCCATATCAAACTCTTCGTCCTCATCTGTTTCTTTCGTCCCTTCTTTCACAAAAAACGCGCTTAACTCATACAATCCGTACAAGGGGAAGAATACGACGGACAGCGTGAACGGGTCTCCGCTCGGCGTAATGAAGGCTGCGGCAATCAATAACCCGACAATCGCATAACGCCTGTACTTGCGGAAGAACGAACGCTTGAGTATGCCGATCTGCGATAACAGCCAGGATACCAAAGGCATCTCAAAGACAATTCCCATGATAAATATCATCATCAGGAAATTGTCCATATACGATTCCAGCGAAACCTGTTCCGTAATCGCTTCACTTAATTGATACGTGGCCAGAAAACGCAATGTCATCGGGAATACCATAAAGTAACCGACCGCACATCCGATAAAGAACATCACCGTGCCTAACATGAAGACCCATCGTACGCTCTTTTTCTCGTTTTCATAGAGCGCCGGACTGATAAATTTCCATACTTCAAACACCAAATAGGGAAACGTCAGCAACAAAGCCAGCCAAAAAGAGGTGGACATGTGTGTGAAAAACTGCGTCGCCAATTTGATGTTTACAATACTTACATTGAATCCCGAGTCACAGAAATCCGGTAAAAACGGTATGCTCGAAGTGACTTTGCACATCCACTGATAGAGAATAAAATCAGAGTGGCAGGGCGCCAAAATCACCTTGTCAATCAAATACCGCATGACAGCAAAGCTGCCAATGGCAAAAACCATAAGGGCTAAAACGCAGCGAAACAGAGTCCAACGGAGTTCTTCCAAATGGTCCCAGAAGGACATTTCTTCTTGTGCTTCCGACATGTTACTGTTTACCGTATTTATTTTGTATCCGTATCGTCCAACTTAATGTCGTCTTCGATCCCTTTTATACCCTCTTTAAAGTTCTTGACGCCTTTCCCAATCCCTTTCATGAGTTCGGGTATTTTCTTACCACCAAAGAGCAACAGGATAATTATGGCGATAATGATAATCTCGGGGGCGCCTAAATTTCCTAAAAATAATAACTGATTCATCGTAAATTCATATTAAAAGTTAATACTCACATTATTTTATCCCGCAAAGGTACAATTTGAATTAATACCAACCGCACATTTTACTAAATTTATTACTTTTGCACCGTCTTAAAAAAATAAAACATGAATAAGATGAAAGCGTATGTATTTCCCGGACAGGGCGCTCAATTTGTAGGAATGGGTAAAGATTTGTATGATAAAAATCTTCTTGCCAGGCAGTTATTTGAGCAAGCAAATGAAATTCTCGGTTTCCGTATTACGGATTTAATGTTTTCCGGGACAGATGATGAGTTAAAACAAACGAAAGTGACTCAACCAGCCGTTTTTTTACATTCGGTCGTTTTGGCAAAGACGTTGGGCGATGATTTTCAGCCCGGTATGGTTGCGGGACATTCGTTGGGCGAGTTTTCGGCGTTGGTAACGGCGGGGACTCTTTCTTTTGAAGACGGCTTAACCCTGGTATCCAAACGCGCCAGGGCGATGCAGAAGGCGTGCGAAAAAACACCCTCAACGATGGCGGCCGTGCTGTCTTTGCCGGATGAAGCGGTCGAAAAAGTCTGTGACAGCATCACGGACGAGATTGTGGTCTGTGCGAATTATAATTGCACGGGACAAGTCGTTATTTCGGGTTCGGAACCGGGTATTGAAAAGGCTTGTGAGCAGCTATTGGCCGCCGGGGCCAAGCGGGCGATGAAGCTGAAAGTGAGTGGCGCATTCCACTCTCCCCTGATGGAACCGGCGCGCGCCGAATTGGCGGAAGCTATCCAATCGACGTCGTTCAGTGCGCCGGTTTGTCCGGTTTACCAGAATGTAAATGCAAAAGCGGAAACAAGTCCGGCCGGTATTAAGGAAAACCTGATAGCCCAACTGACCTCTCCCGTTCGGTGGACGCAAAGCGTGCAGAATATGATTGCCGGCGGCGCCGACCATTTTATTGAGTTAGGTCCCGGAAATGTGCTGCAGGGATTGATTAAGAAAATCGACAACAGCGTGCAGGTGGAAGGACTGCAATAAGAAAAGGTTTCCCGGCGTTCGCAAAATAAACTTTGCGGCGGCGCGTTTCGTACATATATATAGTTAATAGAAATGAGAAAAGAAGAAAATCCGGTTTATGACAAGAATACATTGGAATTTGTCACGGTCGCATTAGAGTTTTGTTCGTGGTTGGAAAAGATAGCGGAGACGGATTTGTTCGGTTTCGTCGATAAAGCGACCAAATTGTTGCCGCTGCTCTACCTGAAAGCTGCGCTGCTTCCTGAAGTGGAAGAACCGGATGAGGAGGACGAGTGCGATACGTCTCATTTCATCACGGAAGACACGTATGACGCCCTGCGCGGACGGATTGCCGGTTTGCTGGGTGAATACGACAGCTATCTGGAGACTTTTCTGCCGGATATGCAGTACAGTGATACGCCCATTATAGCTTTTATTTCTGAAAACCTGGCTGATATCTATCAGGACACCGGTAATTTCATTTCGTTATTCAGGCAGGGCTATGAAGCAGTGATGCTTCAATCCCTGGCGCTGTGCAGGGTGAATTTCCGCCTTTTCTGGGGGCAATCGCTGCTTAATGCCTTAAAAGCGTTACACAGTGTGCGCTATAACGAAGAATTAAACATCAAAGAAAAAGAAGAAGAATGAATCAACAATATACAACTTCCATTACAAAGGAAAAGATTTCAAGTTTGCCGGTTGAGACTTTTAGCGGCCAAATCATTGTGGTTGATCAACCGGAGATGGTCGGCAGTGCGATTGCCCATCTGTCATCGTCCGGGGCGGTGGGATTTGATACGGAAACGCGGCCGAATTTTTCAAAAAAACAGCATCATATCGTGTCCTTAGTACAAATTTCGCTGGATGATGTTTGTTATTTGTTCCGCCTGAACCGGTTGGGGGGAATCCCGCAGCAACTGATTGATTTTTTCGTAAATAAGGATGTGATGAAAATTGGACTCTCGTTGCAGGATGATTTTCTTGCGTTGCGGAAACATATTCGTGTCGAACCGGTCAATTTTGTTGATTTGCAGAAACTGGTTCCTTCGTATGGTATCAAAGATATCAGCCTGCAAAAGATTTACGCCATCCTGTTCGATAAAAAAATATCCAAGAGGGCGCGGCTCAGTAATTGGGAAGCCGACGTATTGACGGATGCGCAGAAACAATATGCCGCATTAGATGCGTGGGCCTGCTTGCATATTTATCAATTCTTGAAATTATCCGAATGAGTTACTGCGAGATATATCTTAGGCCGAAAAAGGAGGAATCGCTCCTCCGGTTTCATCCGTGGGTCTTTTCGGGTGCGATCGCTTCCGTCAAAGGCAAACCGGCGGAAGGCGATTGGGTGCAGGTGTTCGGGGCAGACCGGACGTTCCTCGGAATGGGGCATTATCAGATCGGCAGTATCGCCGTGCGGATTTTGTCTTTCCGGCCGGTTGAGATCGACCATGCGTTTTGGGCCGGACGGCTTCGTGCCGCTTACGAACTGCGCCGGACGCTCGGATTGGCGGGAACGCCCGTCAATAATACGTACCGGCTGGTTTACGGAGAAGGCGACCAACTGCCCGGACTGATTATTGATATTTATGGCGAAACCGCCGTGATGCAGGCGCATTCGGTCGGGATGCACAAGGAACGGGCTGCCATTGCCGAAGCGTTGCGCGAAGTGATGGGCGACGGATTGCAAAACATTTATTATAAATCCGAAGGGACATTGCCTTTCAAGGCGGAGCTTGAGAACGAGAACGAATATCTGTACGGCCAATCACCCGACAAAGAACCGGTAGCCATCGAAAAAGGATTGTTGTTTCATATCGACTGGCTGAAAGGGCAAAAAACAGGTTTTTTTGTCGATCAGCGCGAAAACAGGTTGCTGCTCGAACAGTATGCCTGCGACCGTTCGGTGTTGAATATGTTCTGTTATACGGGTGGATTCTCCGTCTATGCCATGCGTGGCGGCGCCCGGTTAGTCCACTCGGTCGATAGCTCGGCCAAAGCGATTTCCCTTACCGAAAAGAATATCCGGCTGAACTTTCCCGGCGATACGCGCCATGAGGCTTTTGCCGGCGATGCGTTCGATTATTTAGAAAAGATGGGCGATCAATATGACCTGATTGTCCTCGATCCCCCGGCTTTCGCCAAGCATAAGAAAGTTCTTCACAATGCTTTGCAAGGTTACCGTAAACTCAATGCCATTGCTTTTGAAAAAATCAAACCCGGCGGTATTCTTTTTACATTTTCCTGTTCGCAGGTGGTCAGCAAGAACGATTTTCGGTTGGCGGTTTTCAGTGCGGCGGCACAGTCCGGACGGCATGTCCGTATCCTGCATCAGCTTACGCAACCGGCTGACCATCCGGTGAATATTTATCATCCGGAGGGCGAATACCTGAAGGGATTAGTCTTGTATGTGGAATAGTTTTATCTATTTTTAGGTTAGTTATGCAAAATAAATACGGAAAAATTTCCTTATTAAAAAGGACGTATGTATCTTTGCACGTTTTACAAAAGGTTTATATCACAATTAATTAAATATAAAATTATGTCAAAGAAAGTATCAGTAATCGGCGCAGGAAACGTAGGTGCGACTTGTGCAGACGTTCTTGCTACCCGTAATGTGGCTCCCGAAATTGTATTGCTCGACATCAAAGAAGGCGTGTCGGAAGGTAAAGCAATGGATATTAATCAAACCGCTACCTTGTTAGGGATTAATTCGAGAGTGAAAGGCGTCACAAACGACTACAGCGCAACAGCCAATTCGGATGTGGTAGTGATTACCTCCGGTTTGCCCCGTAAACCCGGAATGACGCGCGAGGAATTGATAGGCGTAAATGCCGGTATTGTAAAATCGGTTGTAGAGAATGTATTGAAACAGTCTCCGGAAGCAACGTTAATCATTGTCAGCAACCCGATGGATCCGATGTGTTACCTGACGGCCAAAATCTCAGGTTTACCGCGTAACAAAGTCTTAGGTTTGGGCGGCGCATTGGATAGCTCCCGTTTCAAATATTACCTGAGCCAGGCATTGGGTGCAAACCCGAACGACATCGAAGCAACCGTTATCGGCGGTCACGGCGACACTACAATGGTTCCGCTTGTTTCGCTGGCTACCTGCAAAGGCGTGCCTGTAACCCAAATCCTGCCGAAGGAGGCGTTAGACAAAGTGGCGGCCGATACGAAAGTGGGTGGCGCAACCCTGACCGGCCTGCTGGGCACTTCCGCGTGGTACGCACCGGGCGCTGCTGCCGCTACGATGGCCGAAGCCATTGTGAAAGACCAGAAACGGGTGCTTCCCTGCGGCGTACTGGTCGAAGGCGAATATGGACAGAGCGACCTCGTGATTGGCGTGCCTGTCGTATTAGGCGAAAACGGCTGGGAAAAGATTGTGGAATTTCCGATCAACGACGCTGAAAAAGAAGCCTTCAAAGCCTCTGCCGATGCAACCCGTAAAGTAAATCAAATACTGAAGGAGACGGGTATTCTCTAAGATTTTTCAGTTGTCCCATTGAAGGATAAAATTAGTATTGTTAGTAATTAATCCGGTAAGTTCAAGCGTATGCCTGAATTTATCGGATTTCTTTTTCGCCGGAGGGATTATTCCCCGGCCTCTTGCCACCGCCATTCCCGCGCGCTACAATTGTGCATCCGGATGAAGAACTGGCTGAAGGCGCTAAGCGACGACGTGAACCCCGCTTTCTTCGCCACCTCGCCCAGCGGAAGGTGCGTTTTACGGAGCAGTTCGCAGACTGTCATGTCTGTGTATTGCCGGATACATTCGATAACAAACTTACCCGTAAGCGTCTGGATGGTTGAGGCAAACAAGCCGGGCGGGACGCCCATCGCTTTGGCATAAATCGGAGTTGATTCAAAAATAAATGCCATCCATCACGCAGAAAGCTCGTGGGGATGACCAAAAAGGGTATTTTGCACGTCATTGCGAGGGTAAATCACGAAGCAATCCATTGAAAATCAATACTCTGGATTGCTTCGCCTACGGCTCGCAATGACGAAACCAGACTTTTTGGTCAGCCCCAAGTCCTGCGCAACCGTATGATTCTCTTCATCGGAAGCATCGTATGGATGATGGCAGGATTGCTGAATCTGTAAAAAAGGGAGAAATTTGTATGAAAAATTCATAAAAAAGCAGAAATCATTTTTTTATTCCAAAAAAGTATTTTATTTTTTCGATATTATATAAAAATATCAGTCATGGGGAAAGAACATAATTTGAAAAACTTAGTTAGCGCTGTCGTTGTGGGAGTACTATTATCTGCCACTGTATTAACTGCTTGTGGTAATGGGGACGATGATGCGCCATCGGAATTGTCGGAAGAACAAAATGATATCGTTCAAATCAATATAACAAGCATGACTGATATCAATAATAATATGATTAAAATAGAAAATGCAGCAACCAATCCCACGCAATCCGCAAATGTAAAATTTACACAGAATGTAAAAATAAACATGATAAAATCGGATTTGAAAACACTGGACAAACTTTTCTTAATACCTGGCAATATCAGTATCAATACCAATGGCGCGGTTGTTATACCGGCGGAAGATATCGTATTGTCCGATGCGGAATGTGGAATTTTGGTCAAATTATGGAATAAAGGATTAAAATTTTCGCAATCCGTATCAAAACTCAGTATTTTTCCGGAACAAAAATCATATTTTACTGCGGAAATGTTACAAAATCTGACGATAGTGAATTCATCGGAAATTGTTGTAACGAATGTTGATGAATTCTTGGCAAAAACCGAACAGGCAAAGCAGGCGGCTGCAAAAAATCCGATAACATTCGTATTGGATGCAAAAAATGAATTGAATATGCCGGCAGAGTATTTGACCGAGTTTTATAAATTGGATAATCAGAATATCCGTGTTGTTCAAACACCGGGGACTGTAATCAATGCATTAGCTACAAAGAATCCGACCCCCGAATCTGCACTTAATCCGCTTTATAATTTTAGGGGGACAGTTCGCATCAATTTATTGATATCTGAGAATGCAAAGGCACCGGGCGGCATAAATGCGGTTATAGCCAGTGATTCTTCATTCTATGCCGGTTTCAGCACAGAAAGTGTGAATATAGAAAACGCAGTGTTCACTGTGTTAGATGCAAAAACAAAAAAACCAATTAACCCAGTCTTTGCCAGATATGCTTATCAATCTCAATACACTTCTACTATCGCCCCTCAAATTGATGTTGGAAATCATGGTTTGATTGACCCTCAGTATGATGCCGGAAGCGATGTTCCGCAACATATAACAGAAGTGCAGGTTGGCGACGGGCATCATAATGAAACCCGCAGTTTAGAACACCTTTATCATTCGTTTATGACCGCTAATCACAGGGGTTCCCTTTCATTTACAAACCTGACCCCGCCATACAACGATTTTAACTTCTCCCCCCGCTTTATACCAATCGGAATAACTGGCCCTGTTACATTCAATATATCCACTGACCCTAAATATAAGAGGACGGTTCCCCACCCCACAAAAGGAAATTTCACAGGGATATGTATTGCCGGAGAAGATTTCGCATATACTACAATATATGTCCTAAATGTAAAAACCAAACTGAGACCCGATAATTATATATTTGGTGTTTCAAATAATTACATGGGTATTTTTACTTTTGACCCGAAACATCAAATGAATATAACAGATCCGGATGTTATTGATGAAAATGTGCGCACTGTAACCTTGGATAAATTACAAGTAGATTCGTCGGGGTCATATTTTCATCCTATTTCTGAAAATCTAAGAGCTACATTTTATGAACCTGTCATTCGTTTATTTCCCAAAATTGCACGGTAAAGTGCGGCGTTATTGAAAACAGTCATTATTATCATTGTTGCGGCCCGGATCGCAACAATGATAATGACCGCTGTAAAATTGGGCTTTTCACATTCCGTCCTCAAATCCCAGTTCTTTCAGCAATCCGTCCACCGCTTCGGCGGGAGAGGCTGTTTGGCTTAACAGTTGCACGAACTTGCTGCCGACGATCGCGCCACAGGAATTGTCGGCGGCGGCGTCGAAGGTCGCTTTGTTGCTGATTCCGAAGCCGACGAGACAGGGATTTTGCAGGTTCATCGCTTTGATACGGCGGAAATACGCTTGCTTCGCTTCGCCAAAGTCTTGCTGCACGCCGGTTGTGGCGGCGCTCGAAACCATGTAGATGAAACCGCTCGTGTGTTCGTCGATCAGGCGGATGCGTTCGTCGGATGTTTCGGGCGTAATCAGCATGATAATCTTTATGCCGTGCTTTTCGGCGGTCGCTTTGTAGCCGGCCATATAGTCGGCAAAGGGCAGGTCGGGAATGATGACGCCGTCCACGCCCGTTTCGACGCACGACCGGCAGAAGGCTTCAAAGCCGTATTGCATAATCGGATTCAGATAACCCATCAGGATGAGCGGTATCCGGACGGTCTTCCGAATATCTTTCAGTTGCGTGAATAACAGTCGCAGCGACATGCCGTTGCGAAGCGCCTGCGTGGCGGCCTGTTGAATGACGGGGCCATCGGCCATCGGGTCGGAAAAGGGGATGCCTATCTCTACCATAGTGACGCCTTTTTCCTGCAATGCTTCCAAAATAGCGTGCGTACTGTCTAATACGGGATAACCTGCCGTAAAATAAACGGACAGAATCCGGTTCTTCTTTGTCTCAAATAACTGTGTAATTCGATTCATTATCTATGATTTTAATTCTCAATTCATTAATAAAGCGTTCTAACGCCGCCGCGTCTTTCCATGCCGGAGCGACTTCAAAGCCGCTGTTCAAATCAATGCCCATCATTTGCGGATGACGAAAACGCCGTACGTCCCGGATGCTTTCGGGACGAATGCCGCCGCTTAATAAAAACGGGGTGTTCCCCTGGTAGGCTTCCAGCGCCGACCAGTCGAAACGCTGTCCGGAGCCGCCGTAACCGGGGCATTTCGTATCAAACAAAAAGTAACCGGCATGGGATTCGTAGGCCGCCGTCCGCTCCAAATCCGCTGCCGTAGCGACGGAGAAGGCTTTGATGACGGAATAGCCTTGCGCCTGCAACGCCTCGCACTGGCCGGGCGATTCGTTGCCATGCAGTTGCACGTAGTCCAGATGCAGTAGCGCGGCTTTTCGGAGTATCTCCTCCACACCGGCATTGACAAACACGCCGACTTTCTTCTTCGGACACTGGTCTATCGCCGTCGTGTACGCCTCCTCGCCGGGCACATAACGCGGCGATTCCGGATAAAAGATAAATCCCATCCAGTCCATATCCAACCGCCCTACCGCCCGGATATTTTCCGCCTCGCGCATTCCGCAGACCTTGACTATCATCCTTCAATTTCTTTTACGAACCGTTCGAGCGTTTCGCCCGGATTCGCTGTTTTCATAAAGGTCTCGCCAATCAGGAATCCGCGGAAACCGGCGTCCCGCAACTGCCTGACCGTCCCGGCATCCGACAGCCCGCTTTCGGAAACGAGCAGCGGGTCATGCTTGCCTGCGCCCGTCTCCGCCCGTAGCCGTTCAATCAGTTGGAAGGAATTTGCGGTCGCCGTATGAAACGTTCCTAAATTGCGGTTGTTCACGCCCAACATGTCCACGTGCGGATTGAGGCAGGCCAACTCGTCTTCGCGGTGTATCTCCAGCAACACATCCATCTCCAACTCGTGCGCCAGCGCGGCAAATGCACGGCATTCCTTCTTAGTCAGGATGGATGCAATCAGCAATACGGCGTCTGCGCCCATCACCCGCGCCTGAAAAAGCTGGTATTCGTCGATGACGAAATCCTTACGCAGCAGGGGGATTCCCGTCAGTGCGCGGGCGCGTTGCAGGTCGGCGAACGAACCGCCGAAAAAATCGCTGTCCGTCAGGATCGAACAGGCCGCGGCGCCTCCCCGGACATAAGCGGGTATCACGTCGTCCACCCTCGCGCCGGGGTGCAACCATCCTTTGGAAGGCGATTTCCGCTTGAACTCGGAAATAATGCCTGAAGGGGAGTTCTCCAACGCTTTCCGCATCGAACAAACCGGCCGTACCATCCGCGCCGTACCCATCGCCAGCATTGTTTCCAACGAGACAGCGGCTTTCTGACGCGCCACTTCCCTGCGTTTATGGGCGACAATTGTTTCTAATATATCCATCCCGCCTTTTTTTTACTTGCTGTTAAGCTCCACAAACTGTCTGAAGATGGCCTGCGCTTTTCCGCTTTCCAATGATTCGGCGGCTTCGGCCAGACAGACGTCTATCTTCTTCTCCGGACAAATCACCTGAATCGCAAAGGCGGCATTGATAAGCACACAATCCCGTTGTGCAACGGCGCTTGTATTATCCAGCACGGCGTCGAAAATACGGGCGGCGGCTTCGGGCGTATCGCCTCCAAACAAATCCTCCTCCGTGCAACGCTTGAAACCGAGCATCTCAGGCGTATAGAGCTTTTCCTTTTCCGGCATTGATACCTTAAACTCGCCCGTCAGCGACACTTCATCGTATCCGTCCAGACTGTGCACGACACCAAAGCGGATGCCGCTTTCCTGATAAGCATAACTGTACAGGCGCAATAGCGGCAGGTTATACACGCCCAACAACTGGTAAGGCGGTTTAGCCGGATTGACCAACGGCCCCAGGATATTAAAGAACGTGCGCACGCCCAACGACTTGCGAACCGGCGCCACCGCTTTCAGCGCGGCATTGAACAGCGGCGCATGAAGATATGCGATACGGCATGTATCCATGGATTTACGCAACAAGTCCACGTTCGTCGTGAATTTTATCCCGTGCTGCTCCATCACGTTACTTGCCCCGCTCACCGATGTAGCGCCGTAGTTGCCGTGTTTCACCACATGATAACCGGCCCCGGCCAGTACAAAACAGGCAGCCGTGCTGATATTAAACGTGTTCTTGCCATCGCCCCCCGTTCCTACAATATCAATGAACGGATAGCCGGAGAGATCCACCGGAAGACTCATTTCGAGCAATGCTTCGCGGAAACCGCTCAGCTCTTCCACGGAAATATTACGCATCAAAAAGACGGTAATTAAACTTGCGACCTGGGCTTCACTGTATTTGCCCTCCGCAATATTTTGCAACAGCGTACGGGCTTCGTCCCTGTGCAGGTATTGGTGTTCGAATAAACGATATAATATTTGTTTCATCGTCTTACTTTTTTTAATTGGTTATTATTGTTATTCATTTTATCTCAGCCAGTTTTCAATGATATTCTTTCCATACGGCGTGAGGACGGATTCGGGGTGGAACTGAATCCCTTTGACGTCGTACGTACGGTGACGCAACGCCATAATCATACCCTCTTCATCAACCGCCGTCACTTCTAAGCAATCCGGAAAATCTTCTTTCGAGACCACCCACGAGTGATACCTTCCGGCGCGGAAACCCGGCTCCAGCCCGTCGAACAACGGGTCTTTGGCAATCACGCGGATGTCCGAGCATACGCCGTGATGCACATTTGTCAGGTTCAGCAGTTTCGCCCCGAACACTTCGCCGATGGCCTGTTCGCCCAGACAGACGCCCAGGATACTCTTAGCCGGTGCATATCGTTCGATAAGAGGCAACAACAGACCCGCTTCCGACGGAATCCCCGGGCCGGGCGACAACACGATTTTATCGTATTTCTCCACAGCATCCAACGTTATCCTGTCGTTCCGGAACACATCCACCCGAACGCCCAGTTCCAACAGGATATGCCGCAAATTGTAGGTGAAAGAATCGTAGTTATCGAATAGTAATACTTTCATATTCTTTTGTTTTTTCGTTATCAATGGATTAATTCTTCGGCTTGACGGATAGCCTTGTTCAGTGCGCCGAGTTTGCTGTTCACTTCCTGCAGTTCGCGTTCGTCGTCGCTCAGAGCCACGATACCTGCGCCCGCCTGATAATACAACACATTGCCGCGGCTCACAAACGATCGTATCGTGATGGCCTGGTTCAAATCGCCGTTCAGTCCCAGAAAACCGATACATCCGCCGTAAGCGCCCCGGTTGTGCTTCTCCAATTCGGTAATCAGCTCCATCGCACGCACTTTCGGCGCCCCGCTGAGCGTACCCGCCGGGAAGGTGTCGATATAGGCTTTGACAGCGTCGCTCCCTTCGTCGATTTCACCGCTCACGCGCGAAACCAGGTGCATCACATGACTGTAATATTGTACTTCCTTAAAGAAATCAACCTGCACCTGATGAGCGTTACGGCTCAAGTCGTTACGCGCCAAATCGACCAGCATGATATGCTCTGCGTTTTCTTTCGGGTCAGCCAGCAAGGTCTGGACGCGCTGTTTATCCAATGCGAGATTTCCCGAACGGAAAGCCGTTCCCGCAATCGGGTCGATGCTTGCATGTCCGTTCACAACCTTGCAGTGCGTCTCAGGCGACGAACCGAAGATGCGGAATCCTCCAAAATCAAAATAAAACAGATACGGCGACGGATTGATGCTCCGCAAACTGCGATAGACCTTGAAATCATCCCCCTGGAAAGGTTGCTCAAAGCGGCGGCTCAGCACTATCTGGAACACGTCGCCGCGTTTGCAGTGACGTACGCCTTCGTTTACCATTTCCTTGTATTCTTCGTCGGTTATCGGCGATGTCCGTTCCCCGGCCGTCCGGAAGTTATAAGACGCAAAATTACGGTTCTCGATAAGCGTTTCGATTTCATTCAGATGGTCTTCTTCGCCTTCTTTCAGTAATTCAACGACGGTCAATTCGTTCTTATAGTGGTCAAAAACCAATATGTATTTATACAGCAGGTAGAGTATGTCCGGTGCATCCGTTTCCTCGTGGTGCGCTTCCATCACCGGAATATTTTCAAAATAACGCACGGCGTCAAATGCGGTATAACCAAATAACCCGCAACAGTCTATATATTCGCCGTCCACGTCGAATCTTTTCACAAATTCATTCAGTGCATCCGGCACGGTATAAGCGCCGGACAAGGGTTTCACCTCTGTTGCGCCGTCGGGAAAGACAGCCGTCACTTCCGCATTGTTCACGCCGACGCTCGCCAGCGGACAAAGGGCGATGAACGACAAACTGTTCTCATTTCCATGATAATCCGAACTTTCCAACAGCGCCGATTGCGGATAGATGTCACGCAATTTAAGGTATAGACTGACCGGCGTATGCAAGTCGCTCAACAATTGTTTGCTGGTAGTTGTAAATTGATAATTCATAATGCTTTTATTCTTAGTTTATAATTCATATTAATGTTTCTCTGTTTTTTAATTTGAAGTTTTTTGCGATGATTGAAGGTTTTCGTTGAAGACTTTGAGGTAGGTAGCCATATCCTTGTCGCCCCGTCCCGAAATGGTCAGGACAATAACATCGGATGGAGCAAACGTCAGTTTTTTCAACGCGCCCAACGCATGTGAACTTTCCAGGGCCGGAATGATTCCCTCTAACTTGGTCAGTTCAAAAGTGGCATCCAGCGCTTCATCATCATTTACCGCCAGCACGGTCGCCCGGTGTTTGTCCGACAGGTTGGCATGTAAAGGGCCTACTCCCGGATAATCCAATCCGGCGGAGATGGAATAAGGCTCTTCGATTTGCCCGTCTTCATCCTGCATCAACAAGGTGCGTGTACCGTGAATGATTCCTATTTTGCCCAATTGGATAGTCGCCGCACTCAAGCCTGACTTAACGCCCTTTCCACCTGCCTCGGCCAATACGATTTTTACACGTTCGTCATCCATATAATGATAAATCGTCCCGGCAGAATTGCTTCCCCCGCCCACGCAGGCAATCAGGTAATCGGGATAGTCGCGCCCTTCTTTTTCCTTGATTTGCCACTTTATTTCCTCGCTGATAACCGATTGCAAACGCGCCACCATGTCCGGGTACGGATGTGGCCCAACCGTCGAGCCAATGATATAATACGTATCGGACGGATGGCAGCACCAGTCGCGAATCGCCTCATTGGTCGCATCTTTCAGCGTCATATTGCCGGAAGTAACCGGTATGACGGTCGCCCCCAACATCTCCATTCTCTGCACGTTCGGCTGCTGGCGTTCCACGTCCGTCTTTCCCATATAGACCACGCAGGGCATATCCATCAGGGCGCAGACGGTTGCCGTGGCCACGCCATGTTGTCCCGCGCCTGTCTCCGCAATAATGCGCGTTTTACCCATTCGCTGCGCCAACAGAATCTGACCGACGGTATTGTTAATCTTATGCGCCCCGGTATGATTGAGGTCTTCGCGTTTCAGATAAATCTTACAACCGTACCTTTCACTCAGCCGCTTGGCATGATACAGCGGCGAAGGACGCCCCACATAGTCGCGCAACAGCCGGTGATATTCCTGTTTGAACGATTCACTTTCGAGCACAGCCAGATACGTCTCCTGCAAATCCTTCACACACCGGTATAAAATCTCCGGGACATACGAACCGCCGTATATTCCGTAAAATCCATTTTCATCTACTTGATATGTTTTCATATATACTTAATTAAAAATTTTCAACCATCCGAACCCGTTTCGCCATTACACAAAAAAAGACCTGTCGCGTGAGTGTGACAGGCCTTTGATTTTATAATGACTGTTTGTTCAGTAAATCACATAGCTCAGCTACTCACAATGTAGGAATTGCAAGCGCCACCACCAATATGTATTTACCAATAACATCTATTTTCTTCTTTTAAAATTCGCCGCAAATATAACAGGTATTTTTTAATTGACAAAGGAAAAAGGGAAAAAATCACAAAATTAATTCAACCACGTCCTGTTTTGTCGCAGTCAAGCTATATCTTTGCACCATCATTCGGAGTTCTTTGACTTATTGAATTTATTAAAACCCTAAGCAAGACATGGATTAAGTGTCTTGCAAAGTTTATTAATTTTTAAAGAGGAAAGAGAATATCTTATGTTAAATAAAAATAATAAAAAGATGAAATTAGCAGAAGCGCTCAGCATACGTACTGATTTACAAAAAAGAATCTCCCAGTTAAGGGAGTGGTTAAAAAAACAATTCCA
>JAISJX010000152.1 GCA_031261145.1 Tannerella sp. | reverse complement strand
TGCGTGAGATAGGCTTCGCCGATATTCGGGAGATGCGGAATATCGGTATCGTACTTTAGCCGCTGTCCTAAATACGCCTGATACAAACGCCCGTTTTCACCGACGCGGTAAATCAAATCCACTTGGTCTGTCGCGATGCGGATAACCTCTTTTTCAGCCTTTGCCATGCCTGCGAACAGCATCAGGCAGACGAGAATACATAACTTGTTTTTCATTTATTTTTCCTCTTTAATTTGTGTTATTTCTATTGTCTCTCCTTTTTTGAGGTGTAAAGATAGAATATTCGACTGGTTCTCCGGTTGAAATTCTTCGTTATTTTTCGACAACCTGTAATTATTTTTGTTTCCGGGTATTTTCAGGCGGAATGTATTGTCCACATTGGCATGCAGAACTGCGTTTTGAATAATCCCGTTACTCCATTCGGCATCGACTGCGCCGCCCCCGCGCACGCACAATCCTTTGAAATGACCCGTATTCCATTGCGCGGGCAATACCGGCAGCAAGTCAATGTATCCTTCGTGCGATTGCAGCAACATCTCGGCAATCCCCGCCGCACCGGCTTCGTTTCCGTCCAAAATGAAAATATCCCACTCTGCACCGGCTATTCCTTTGGCGGAGATGGTCAGCATATTTTCCCTTGAAGTCTCGGCCAGCAGCATCTTCACGCTGTGCAACGCTTTTGCGGGTTCCCGCAAGCGTGCATAAAAATTAATCAGGTTGGCGCGGCTCCACTCCACATCTTCCCAGTTTTCCTGGCTCAGTCTGCGTTCAAGCGTCACGGCTGCCGCCTGAGCCAGTTCGGGCGTTTGATGGAGCGAAATCTGGTTGAAGGGATAAAGCGCCAGCAAATGAGAGGTGTGCCGATGGTTGGGATAGGCTTCGTCGTAGTCCTCAAACCATTCCTGCACCTGCCCGTGCCGTCCGATTTGCAACGGAGGTAACTTGCTGAGGCTTTGCTGCAAGGAATCGCGGAAGGCTTCGTCACAATCCAATACCTTGGCCGATTCGAGGCAAGCAGTGAATAATTCGCGCACCAATACAATATCACAGGTCGGCATCATGGAAACGGAATAGGCTCTCCCGTCAAACCGGAAAGCGTTTTCGGGTGAGGTGGACGGGCCGGTCATCAGATAGCCGTTGTTGGGATTGATAACCATATAATCCAGCATAAATTGCGCAGCCTGCTTTAGCAACGGATAACCAACGGATTGAAGATATGCCTTGTCGCCCGTATAAACGTAGTGCTCCCACAGATGGGTAGCCATCCATACGCCGCCCGTCGGATGAAGTCCCCAGCCGATGCTGCCGCCGGGAGACGTATATCCCCAGATATTTACGACCGTATGCGCCACCCAGCCCGGACTGCCATAGACGTTCTGCGCCGTTTTGCTCCCGGCCTTCGACATGTAATCGACAAAGCCGAAAACGGGCGTGTTGCATTCCGGCAAATGACCGACGTTGGCCAACCAGTAGTTTTGCTCAATATTGATGTCCAGATGATAATCGCACGTCCAGGCCATACTGCATGCGAGGTTGTCATTCCAAAGACCTTGCAGGTTAGCTGCCAGCGGAGAATCTTCACGCGAACAGGAAATCAGCAGGTAACGCCCGTATTGCATGAACAAAGCCATCAAATCCGGGTCATCGACATTATTTTTCAGTTGTTTCAGCCGTTCGTCCGTAGGAAGGCCGTTTTTAGGCGTTCCCAAAGATAACTCAACGCGGTTGAACAGGTTGGAAAAATCGCTGATATGTTTCTGCCGAAGCGTTTTATAGTCTTTCCGGCAGGCATTGGATAGATGTTGTCGGCAGGTTTGTTCCGGATCAGGCAAGGTCAGGTTTGTATTGATGTCGATCAGGATGGTCACTTCGTCCGCATCGGTTATGCGGATTGACTGGCCGTCTGCCGCAATGCTCCCGCCTTTGGTCTTAAACTGTATCTTACCAACAAAATCAACGCCGCCTTTCCCGAACTTCGGATAATCGACTTTTCCTTTCAACAGGAAAGCATTGTCTTTGATTTCGGTCGTCGCTTCGCGCAACATCTTCATCCGTCCCCGCAAGGAAATGGATTTTTTCCTGTCTGCTTTCAAATGTACAACCAATACCTGATCGGGATTGGAGCAAAAGACTTCACGGGTGAAAAGGACGCCGTCCACGGTGTAACTCACTTTGGCCAAAGCGTTGGGTAAATCCAACGAACGCCGGTAGTTCTCAGGTGAAGCATCGTGTTCAAAGTCAAGCGCCAAATCGCCGAAAGGGAGATGGCTGCCAAAAGAATGGGGAAAGCCGACCAAGTGTTTGGAAGCCGCCTCATTACCTTCTTTTATCTTCCCGTCGAAAAATAATTGCCGGATTTCGGCTAATTTTTCTTTTCCGCAGGGGATTTCCTGTTTCGGGTCGGTTTCGCCCGACCAAAGGGTGATTTCGTTCAGTGCAATCGTTTCTTCGGCTATGCCGCCATAGACCATTGCA
Source organism: Tannerella sp. (assembly GCA_031261145.1). The sequence goes on along the minus strand of JAISJX010000152.1, from coordinate 6,936 downwards.
CCCAACCGTCCGTTGCCAACCGGCAGGGATTGCATCCATTCTTTGGCCGGCTTGTCGTACCACAGCTCCAACGCATTTTCCTTTACCGGCGGTGATCCAATCAATGAACAACCCGACAAACACCCTGCTACTAAGAGTATAAAATATTTTTGTATCATAATTTCATCTATCTGCTAATGATAAAAAAGATGCGCCCGCCATTTTCTTCGCGGCGCATCTTTTTGAAGACTAATACCTAACAATTCTTATTTAACTTTCCGGAAATGAACGGCCAAACCGCCCGCCGGAGCTAACTGTACATTCAACTTGCCGCCGGATTTTACCTGTACGGTTTTGATGACAACCTTTTTGGGGAAATTATCCGAATCCGGTGCATCAGCGTATATTTCCGCCACATAATTCCCTTTGTCCAAGAAGTCGAGCGACACATCGTAGTTGCGCTTATCCCAGTTGGTTATCGCGCCCAGATACCAATCGCTGCCTTTCTGCCGTGCAATCGTGACGTATTCGCCCGGATACCCGTTCAACACCTTCGTTTGATCCCACGATGCAGCGGGCGCTTTCTTGATAAATTCAAAAGAAGGGTCGCCCCTGTATGTTTCCGGCCAATCCGAAACCATCTGGAAAGGAGATTCATACACCACATAGAAAGCCAACTGGCGTGCACGTGTGCCCACCACCATCGGGCGTTCCATACGGGAGACAAAATCCTCCAATTTCACATTGTCAAAACCGCCCGGCGTATAATCCAGCAATCCGCCAATCATACGGGTAAAGGGAACGGTCAATTGATAACCGGGGTCGTCACGTCCGCCCGCTTTGGAGCCTTCCATACCCAGGACAGCCTCGAAACCGACTACATTCGGATAGGTTCGCTGCAACCCCCAAGGTTTGGTGCATCCGTGAAAATCAACCATTAAATGATGTTCCGCCGCTTTCTTCGCTACATTATAGTAGAAATCAATCCCGGCCTGGTCGTCACGCAGGATAAAGTCTATCTTCATCCCTGCAACACCCCATTTTTCATACAACGGGAACGCTTCGTCCATCTGCCGCCATACATTGGTGCCGCCCAACCAGATAAAAACCTTTATTCCCTTTGTATTTGCATATTGCACCACTTCGGGCACATTCACATTGTCGCGGCATTGGGTAATATCGCTTCCGCTCCAGCCTGCGTCAATGGTCATAAACTCAAGCCCCGATTCGGCGGCAAAATCGACATAATACTTCATTGTTTCCGTGGTGTAAGCGCTCTCTCCCTTCCGGTTAAGGCTACCGTTCCACCAATCCCACGCCGATTTTCCCGACGTAATCCACGAGGTATCCGTAATGCGGGATTCGGGGTTCAGGCTGGTAAGCGTATTGGCCTCAATGAAATGAGCAGGCTCTTGCGCCACCATGATGATCCGCCACGCTGTTTTGTGAGGGAGCTTGCCGACAACGGCCACCTCCGGGTCGGTTACGCTCGGCGCAACCACGGCGTCAAACCAATATCCCGTCCACGAACCCGACGGATTGCACAAATACATGGCCGAGTTGCCTTCCAAGTCCGCTTCGCTAATCGCCATCCAAGCTACGCCCGGAACATTCATCAAGAGGGGCAAGCCTACCAGATACTTACTGGCAACGCCGCCCTGATTGGCCAGTCCGGTCGCAGGGACTTTATGAAATTCACTTTCATAGCCCGACCTGAAGTTCGGCAGCACTAACGAATAGGTCATCGCGTCTTTCGACAGACGAAACTGTGTTTTTTCGCTTTTCAGGCGATACTCCGTCAAAGCTCTTTGCTCCGGCACGATATAACGGAAGGCGACGGCATCGTTGTAAGCCCGCGCTTCGATATTCATAGTACGCCTTGAACCGGCCTGTTCCACTATCTCTACGACAACGGCATTGTACTTTTCCGATACGGCGCTCGTACGTCCCGTAATCAGTTTGTAATTGTCTTCACCCTCCGAAAACGAGGTGTTGGCTATACTTACATTTTCGCCCAACACCCGGCTGTTTTGTAACTCCAGCCCAAGCGCCGACGGTTTCAACAACTGCTTGTCATTGACGTTTACTTCATAGACTAACTTCGATTCGTTGGTGCGAAATGCGATAACTAACTTCCCATCCGGTGATTTCAATACGACGTCACCCGTCTGACTCCACACAGGAAAACCGGGAACGACGGTCATTATCGCGACAACAGTCGCCAGTTTAAATTTACTGATACTCATTGTATATTATTTATTAATAGTTAATATTCGGTTGTTGTTTAGGCAACCCGTTTACTTAATTGCCCACACATCCCCTTTTTTGAGGGAAACCGGCAGGACGTTGCCGCCCGCGCCATTAGCGGGTTGTTTTTTATCATTCAGATAGACTTGGTACATACGGGCGCCATCGGGCAATTTAACGGCAAACTCATGGTCGGCTGTTGCCCGGACGACGGCTTTTGTCAGGACGCCGTCCTTCCATTCGGCTTCCGTTTCGGCGCCCCCTCTGACACAAATCCCCTTGAAATGCCCGGTGTGCCACTGCTGCGGCAATGCGGGCAAAAATTCGATATAGCCGTCGTGATTCTGGACTAACATTTCAGCCACAGCCGCCGTCCCTGCTCCGTTACCGTCGATAATGAAAATGTCCCACGGCGCACCGGCAATGCCTTTGGGCGAAATAGTGAGCAGATTTTCACGTGTGAACGTGTTCAGCAGCGATTGCAAACTGTTGTATGCCTGTTGCCGGTCTTTCAGCCGGGCATAGAAACAAACCATGTTCGCCCGGCTCCATTCAACGTCTTCCCAACCCTCGGCATTCAGCCGGCGTTCAATCGTTTTCCGCGCCGCGACAGCCAGTTCCGGCGTACGGTTCAGCGAAATCTGTGAAAAAGGATACAGCGACAACAAATGCGTCGTATGCCGGTGATTCGGTTGGGCTTCGTCGAAGTCTTCAAGCCATTCCTGTACAGTCCCGTTTTTGCCAATCATCAGCGGGGGAAACTTTTTCAGCGCCTCCTCCAGCGAATGGCGGAAATCGTCGTCTATGCCCAGAATCCCGGATGCTTCGATACAGGATTTGTAGGTCTCATAGACCAGCACACGGTCGCACGCCGGCATCATGTAGAGCGACAAATGGGTATCGCCGTACTTGAATGCGTTTTCGGGCGACGTGCTCGGGCCGGTCACCAAATAGTCCGTACCGGGTAGCTCCGTCATGTAATCAAGGAAAAACGTCGCGGCGCCCTTCAAGATAGGATAAGCTGTTTCAGCCAGGAAATCAAGGTCTTGCGTATATTCATAATGCGTCCATAAGTGTGAAGCGATCCACGCGCCGGCCGTGGGGAACATTCCCCACCCGACCCCCTGCCCGGAAGCCGTATAACCCCAGGCATTGACCACCGTATGCGCCACCCATCCGGGACTGCCGTACATCGCTTGGGCAATGTTGGCGCCATGTTCGGACAGGAAACGGATGTAGTCGAACAGCGGCCGGTTACATTCGGGCAGGTTCGTACTGTTTGACAACCAATAATTTTGTTCGATGTTAATATCAAGGTGATAATCGCACGTCCATCCCATGTTGCAGGCCAGGTTGTCGTTCCAAAGCCCTTGCAGGTTGGATGGTAACGGCGAATTTTCGCGCGACGAAGCAATCAGCAGATAGCGTCCGTACTGGAAGAAAAGCGCGTCAAACGCCGGGTCTTCCTTCCCTTCCTTAATCCGTTGCCAGCGCACATCGGTGGGTAATTTGTCCGCCTCGCTGTGTCCCAGCGACACATCCACGCGGTCAAACAACGGCTTGTAATCGGCAATGTGGTCTTCTTTCACGTGTTCGTAACCTTTGGCGACCGCTTTTTCCACCGTATTCCGGCAAACAGATACATATTCGGGCTGATGGTAGTCGGTACGGAAGTCGATGGTAATCACGGCCTCGTCGGCACGTTCCACATTCAGCGTGCCTTCGCCCGCCCGCACGTTTCCGCCAACCGTTGCGACATTGATTTTGCCAACGAAGCTGACTCCGCCGGGGCCATACTTCTTAAAGGCCACCTTACCGGAAAATTCCAGTTGATTCCCGTTGGCGGCGAAGACGGTACTGTCAGTCTCACGTGTCATAGCCAATCCAAGGTCGAAAGTCAGCGCCGCTTTTTTATCTGCCGACAATTTAATGACGATCACGTTGTCCGGATTGGAACATAGATACTCCCGTTGGAAGGTAACTCCGTTCTTTTGATAGGACACCTTGGCGAGCGCGTCGTGCAAATCCAGTTCCCGTTTGTAGCCGGGCTCCCGATTAAGGCTACCGGCACCCTGCGTTTGCGTGTAATCGAACGTCAGGATCAAGTCGCCGATGGGCAGGTGCGACCCAAACGACCGCGAGCCTACGGTAAGCGTTTTAGCCGCCAACCGATTGCCCTCTTCGTATTTTTTTTCGTAAAACAGTTTCCTTACAGCCGCCAACCGTTCTTTTCCGTCGGTTTTGTCCTGGGGCGCTTCCGGCTGTCCCGACCACACTGTGATTTCGTTTAACGCAATCGTTTCCTTTTGAATGTCGCCAAACACCATCGCGCCAAGACGTCCATTACCGATCGGAAGCGCTTTCATCCATTCGTCGGCCGGTTGCCCGTACCACAAAGAAGCGTTCGTGTCTTGCACTGTCCCGGCCTGACAAGCAGTCAGCGACAGAATGAGAGAAGTGAACAGAAATATTTTTTTCATGCTTTCTTAATTATAATGAAGACTTCATTTTCAGTTAAATGTAAATTTGAGAATGGAATATTCATATATTCTTTTCGTCAAAAAAATAAGTTTTATAAAAACCGGAAGTCTCCGGAATGATTCTGAAAAGCGGTGTTATGGCTTTCAGAATCACTCCGGATGGTTTCCGGTCTGATTGAAAAATCGTACTGATATATAGAATAAAACATGAGCCTTTTCACTTATAAATAGGACTTTGTGCTATTGCACCCAGACTCTTATCTATTTCAGCACGTGGAATAGGCATCCAATAATGCTGTTCCATGAATTGACGTTGCAATACGGCCCTGTTGAAATCATACGTTTTGACACCACTCTCATTGATACGGATATCAACGCCTCTCTGGTCTATATTTTCTGTCTCCATTGCGATTTTCCATCTTCTAACATCGAAAAACCGATGTCCTTCAAACACTAATTCGATTCTTCTTTCGTTCTGGATTTTCTTTCTCAATGCTTCGCCGGTAACTGTTTCCGGTATGGAGGGCATTTTCACGCTTTCACGGTTACGTATGAGGTTAAGATATTCACGTGCAGTATTTTCGTCGCCTAATTCAAACATCGCTTCGGCATAATTGAGCAGGATTTCCCCGTAACGAAAAAATATCCAAGGGCTGGTTGGCCGTACGTTTCCTCCCGATGGCGGAATTTCTTCGTGCAGGAATTTCTTCAGGAAATATCCGGTCAGGGAAGAGTTCCAGGATTGAATACTACTTTCGGGAGAGTCTAAACCGCCCCTGAAAGTTTCGGTTTCCCGGCCAGCCCAAACCGAACCGTCATAGAGGATGGATGCCGCCAGGCGCGGATCGCGGTTTTCGTATGGATGATTCGGATCATAACCTGACGCCGCATTTACAGAACCATTTTCCAGGTAAGGTTTTTCGCCGTTGAGCGTTTCAAAGTCGTCAACCAAACCTTGCGTCGGATTTTCAGCGCCCCAACCATTCGAGCCGTTTCTTCCCTGATACAAATGAAAATCAGTTGCATTTGCTTGTGAATAAGAGCGGGCTAATATGATTTCATTGTTATCTTTCAGAAATGTTTGCTGATAATCACCCTCCAATGTATATCGGGTATTCAACAATTCCTTGGCTGCATCGGCAGCCGCCTGCCATTTGGATTTGTCGTTTCCGGTATTGACCAACGGGCTTGCAGCATAAAGCAACACCCTTGATTTCAACGCCCGGCATGCGTCAGCCGACGCTCTTCCCAATTGGCTGTCGGGCTGTTTGTCGGGTAACAACGAAATGGCCGTGTTCAGTTCATCAATGATATATTTTACACATTCGTCGTACGAACTACGGCTGACCGTATAATCTTCATTCAATCCGAAAACATTGGTAATGATCGGAACTCCACCATAACGGGCAATCAGATTGGCATAGACAAATGCTCTTATAAAGGTCATTTCACCAATGGCTGTTTTCCTGAAATCTGGTTCAACAGGCGCCTCGTTTATTTTGGAGAAGAAAATATTGACTTCCCTGATTCTGCTGTAAGCCGTTTTCCAATAATTCAATGTCCATGCGACATTACTTACATTGTCCGGACTTAGTTCACCCCTGAGTATCAACCGGTAACTCCCTGAATTATGAATACAGTAGGCTTCATCACTCGCCGAACTCAATATGTCGCCCTGGAAACCGGACGGCAATGCCCTGTAAGTCGTATTTACATACAATTGAATAAGGGCTTGATCTTTCCACACATCTTCTTCTGACAATTTATCTAACGGTTTCATGTCCAACACATCATCACATGCCGGCAAAAACAGGATTGTAAATGTTACTATTATATAGAATATTTTTCTCATGATTCTTTAAAATTAAAATGTTAAACTTATACCTGCGTTATATGTACGTTGTTGAGGATAATACCAGTATTCCGGCGCTTCAGGATCGTAACCCATCTTTTTCATATGATCGTATATGATGAAAAAGTTATTGGCGCTGACAGATAAACGAACATTCTGGAGCAACAGTTTATCGCAGATGCTCTTTGGTAAATTATAGCCTAATTCCAGATTTTTGACTCTCAGGAATCCTGCATCAAACAACCAATGAGTTGATTGAGCATTGTTGTTTCCTGCATCCAGGCTTGCCCGTGGCATAGTGGCATTGGTATGGGTCGGCGTCCAATGGTCATCCCAACGGTAAGTGGAGAAATTTCCCAGCGAATAGCTCATGATAGG
>JAISJX010000145.1 GCA_031261145.1 Tannerella sp. | reverse complement strand
CTACATTTACAGCAACCGGTTATTCTTATGATATGCCACCCGAAGAATTGGCAAAAGTATTGGGCGTTGATGCAGTCTTATACACAGATTGCGCATTTTCAAAGCAATACGCTGTTGGTGCCGGAATAGCGTATGCAATTATATTTTTCCCTTATGGGACTGTATATGGAATAATGATGGCCAGTATGCCAACAAATGGGGTAGATGTAAATATGAAGTTATATGACAGTTCAACGGGTTATTTACTTTATAGTTACAATAACAAGTTTGCAGGACTAAATGCGAAATATATTGTTTTAATTGATGGAGCAACAAAAAAAATGGTAAAAAAGAGTCCTCTTTACAGGAAATAAATTTGAAGTCGCGTTGGTGGGATTTGCAATCCCACCGTCTTCTATTATAAGGATTTGTAATCCGCTGTATGTATGTATAATTTATCGGATTAAAAATCCTGATAATACAGTTAGGCGGATTGCAAATCCGCCTAACGCCAAAGGCGTTCGTACAAGATTCCATCTTGTGCGGTTTATCCTCGCAGGTTCCTACCTGCGTAATGTGACAGGTCGGAACCTGTCAGGATAGACCAGCCGAGATGGAATCTCGGCTGAACGGGGGGTGTGTCTGCTTGGATTCCCGTCATGGTGTTGCGGGCTTCGACCCGCAGTAACGTTGTGCGGGTAGAATTGCATTGCTCAATTCAACACCGGCAACCCGGTATTTTCCAATATGCGGTTTGCCGTTTCCAGTTTTTGGGGAAACAATACCTTGTTCTTAAATTGTTCCAATTTCTTGTCAATTTTCACTATTGGAATCTTCTTTTCACTCAATCGTTTGATGTCTGCTGTCATGATAAATATCTTTATTGTACCTTTCTTCTGACCAAAAATGCTTCATAATCCTCGCCAACCACAAATTCTTCCCAATTCTGCGCGGGTGTCAAGCCATAGACTAAATTCACGCAGCTATCTTTTTTTGAGATTGTACCGGGACGTGATAAATCGCGTCTTCTACTCATACAGGATGATGGGTATATATTTCCTGTAATTAAGAAAATCATTATCTTCCGTAAATATTTTCCATCCGTTCTTTACGGCAACTGCGCATATCAGGAAATCTGTATGCGAGCCTTGTATTCCATTTTTCCTGCATTTGTTTGAATATTCGGCAGCCATTTCATAATCGGACGTTTGAATGACATAATCAGGAAAAATACTCATTTTTTCTTTCAAATTTTCAAAAACACTCTCCTCCGAAATTCCGGATAGTAATTCTTGTCTGACCGCTCCAATGATTGCAATATTAGATTCCCTGATTAAATCAATCAGCTTATTTACGACTTTATCATCTTTCCCGGGGAGTTTGTTTCTCCGAAAAGCCAGTGACCATACCGATGTATCAACTAATATTTTCATTGGTTTGTTCTCTGTTACGCAAATCCTTATAGTTATAATCGGAATTGTAGTTTACGGAATGAAACATTTTGATGACCTCCTCTGCTTCACGCTTTTTGACAAACTCTTCAAGCGCTAAATCAACCGTTTCGTTAGGCGTTTCCAAGCCTCCGATACGAAAAGCCATTTCTAACAAGTGATTATTAATTGCCAATTGTATTGCCATAATTATTTTTATTTTAATGATTACAAGTGCAAAGATACGAAATAATTGAGAACTGAGACTTGAGACTTTAGAATTATTTCATTCTTTTCCTCCGTCCTTTCGGATATACTGAAATTCCACCTCAAAGTTGGGCGTGAAAATTCCTTTTCCCAAATGGTCTTGAATCTTGGCGATTGGCCAGAAACAGCCGCCGTCCAATTCGTCGGGGTCGGGATGAACTTCGCCGGTATAGACGGTTCGGAATGAATGGACTAATTCCTTTTCTACGGCTGACTCGAACACATAACGGGCTATCGGAACGGGAGTAAAACCGGTTATGCCAAGTTCTTCACGAGCTTCGCGCAGAAGGGCTTCCTCGATGGTCTCGCCGTAATCGACGTGTCCGCCGACAGCGGTATCCCATTTGTTGGGTTGAACATCCTTGTGGGCGGGTCTTTTTTGCAGGTATAACTCACCGGCGGAATTAAACAGATGCAGATGAACGACCGGATGAAGCGCTTTGCATCCGTTGTGGCACTCTTTGCGGGTCAGCTTGCCGAGTGTCTCACCTGCTTCATTTACGATTGGGAACCATTCTTCTTTATCGGGTTGCATAACGTTTAAATCTTCTTTATTACGTCAATTAACGCGGCGTCGGTCAGGTCTTTGCCATACGTTTCGTAGGACAGGCGGAACGTGCAGCCGCTTTTGTATTCGGAACAGCCGTAAGCAGTCTTGCCGCGTATCAGCCTCCCTTTTTTGCAAACAGGACAAACGGGGATTTTGCTGTCGGACGCTATGGAACGGCTTTTGACGGTAGTCTTGCCGGAAGCGTTTTTCTTCGGTTCCCTGGCGGAGGATTTCGCTTTTGGCTTTTTTCCGTCCGCCGGAGGAGACGATACAGGCGTCTCGATGGTGATGCTGTGGGATGAATGGTCGGAGCGGACGTGTTGCACAACCTGAGTCACCAATTGCTTGAGTTCGTCCAGAAAGACGCCGGCTTCATACGTTCCCTGTTCGATCTGGCGCAATTTCTTTTCCCATAATCCGGTCAGTTCGGCGCTTTTCAGCAGTTCGTCCTGAATGGTGTCGATCAGTTCGACGCCGGTCGGTGTGGCGAACAGGTTCTTGCGTTCTTTGCGGATATAATTGCGTTTGAAAAGCGTTTCGATAATGGCGGCGCGGGTGGAAGGCCGTCCGATGCCATTTTCTTTCAGCGCATCACGCAGTTCGTCGTTCTCTACGAGCTTGCCGGCGGTTTCCATGGCGCGGAGCAAAGTCGCTTCCGTATAGGGTTTGGGCGGCGTTGTCCATTTCTCCATGAAATCGGGCTGATGAGGCCCCCGTTCGCCTTTGACGAAATCGGGCAATACAGCTACTTCTTCGGCGGAGGCATTTTCGGCAGACGTATTTTCCGTATTTTCCTTGCTGTCTTTTTCAAAAACGACGCGCCAGCCGGGTTTCAGTATCTGTTTCCCTACAACTTTGAACGTCACCGTCTCGACTTCGCCCAGTACGGTCGTGGTAGCCACTTCGCAATCGGGATAGAAGACGGCGATGAAACGGCGGGCAACCAAGTCATATACTTTGCGCTCATTATCCGTCAGACCGTGATTCATGCGCCCGGTGGGGATGATGGCGTGGTGGTCGGTCACTTTAGTATTGTCAAAAACCTTCTTGCTTTTGGGTATCTTACCGGCCAGCAGGGGAGCCGTCAAGGCGGCGTAATCCGTAAGCCCTTTCAGTGTCTGCGGCACTTTGGGATAAATATCTTCGCTCAGGAAAGTCGTATC
>JAISJX010000115.1 GCA_031261145.1 Tannerella sp. | reverse complement strand
GTTAGCCTATGGCGAAACCGGAAACAAGACCATTCCCGGATACTCGGCGCTGGCTTTTGAGATTGAAGTGGTGAAAGTGACAGGCGTTGACGAGTTCTGAAACGCTCGTTCCCTTTTATCTTTGAAAACCATTGTGACATATCAACAAAAAAAGCAGTTACTTCGCTGTAACTGCTTTCTGTTTTTGTGGTACCACCAGGAATCGAACCGGGGACACACGGATTTTCAGTCCGTTGCTCTACCAACTGAGCTATGGTACCTTTTCGTTTTTAACGGGTGCAAAGATAAGGCGTTTTTTTGAATCTGCCAAACTTTCTGTTTTTTTTGTTTTATCCGTTTCTGAAATCTGCGGAATCGGCGCGAAATCTTTGAATTTGGTCCTCATGCGAAGCTAAAAAATCTAAAAACCGCAAAACAAACGGAGCGAATTTGGTGGGGTTAAAAAAAACCACTACTTTTAGGGGCTGATTTAGGGGCTAAATTACTTAATTTATTATTCAAACATATTTATATAGGAGGAAAGCATGAAAAGCAGGAAACTTAGAATGGGCATGGTTGGTGGCGGAAGCGACGCATTTATCGGCGCCATCCATCGCCGTGCAGCTTTGATGGAAAACGAGATTGAGTTGGTGTGCGGATGTTTCAGTATTAATCCGGATATTTCACTGAGTTCAGGACGTTCATACCATCTTCCGGATGACCGGATATATAAAACGTACGCGGAAATGTTCGAACACGAATCCAAACTGCCGGAAGGGGAACGGATGGATTTCGTGACCATCGTCACCCCCAACCGCTTTCACTACGAACCGGCCGCAACGGCGCTCGACCTCGGTTTTCACGTCGTGGTGGACAAACCGATCACTTTCTCGCTGGAAGAAGCGAAACAATTGCAGCAGAAAGTGGAAGATACGGGGCTTGTGCTGGCATTGACGCATGTCTATACCGGCTATCCCGCCGTCAAGGAAATGAAAACCCGCATCGCCAACGGGGATTTGGGTAAACTGCGCCGCCTGTATGTGGAATATCCGCAAGGCTGGCTGGCAGACCGTATCGAATTGCAGGGCGGCAATAATGCCGGCTGGCGCACCGACCCGAAACTGACCGGAAAAGCCGGTTGCATCGGCGACATCGGCACCCATGCCTGGCACCTGAGCGAATATGTCACCGGACAAAAAGTGACCGAGCTTTGCGCCGAACTGTCCACCTTCGCCACCGGACGCCCGGTCGATGATGACGGCGTCGCCTTCCTGCATTACGACGGCGGGCTGAAAGGCGTACTGACCGCTTCCCAAATCGCCATCGGCGAGGCAAACGCCATCGCCATCCGTATCTACGGTGAAAAAGGCGGTATGGAATGGCATCAGATGGATCCGAACAAGTTGATCCTCAAATGGGGCAACCGTCCGGAAGAAACCATCCAGATCGGGAGCAATACATTCCTGGGCGATTTTGCCGCGTGGGACACGCGTACCCCGGCCGGACACCCGGAAGGATTTATTGAATCGTTCGCCAACATCTACCGGAATTTCGCCTTGACGGTGCGTGCGAAACAAAACGGGGAAACGCCAACTGAAAACATGCTGGATTTCCCGACTGTTTACGACGGCGTACGCGGGATGCAATTTATTGAAACAATGGTAACGGCCGGATGGAGCAACGATAAGAAATGGCAACCGTGGATTTATTAATCCATCCTGCAAATAAAGGGTTGAACACAGGCTGTTCGACCCTTTATTTGCAAGCTGTTTTCTTTCGCCGGGGCAGGTGAATTTTTCAACGGAATTTGGCGTTAAGAAAAAAAGTTGCATTTTTTTCCACAAAAATTTGGCGTTAGCCCTATTATTAGAGAAAAAAGCGTTACTTTTATTGCCGAAATTTAGAACTATTTTTTTTGTAACATGGTTTATAGCTCGTATCACTCTCATTCCAAGAAGAAAAGGAGAGGATTCTTTTTTCTGGCAGGGTTTCTGCTTGGTGTAATTTGCTTCATCTCATTATACCAGTTGTCCGTATATTATTCCACCGACGAATCATGTATGGTTTGTCATGTCCATCCCCATGCGACCGACAGTTGGAAATTATCAAAACACGTCAACAACCGCAGCGGTGTGACGGTGCATTGCGTCGATTGCCATTTGCCTCCTAAAAATCAGACGGTAAACCATTACATGGGCAAAATGAATTTAGGTATTAAAGATGTATGGTCGTATCTGACCAAAGACAGCGCCGATTTCAACTGGGAAGTGAAATCCGAATTGGAACATGCCGTGAAATACATCCCGAACGCTTCCTGTAAGGAATGTCATCAGAACCTTTTCCCCGGAGGGATTTCGGACGAGGGCATTACTGCGCACCTCTATTATGATGAAAATGAAAAGAAACTGGATTTACAGTGTATCAGTTGCCACTTGGACGCCGGACATGCCAATCCGAATTATACGCACGGCAAGATGACCGGCATCCCCGGCGCGGGGGCAGGCGGTTCCGTGTCGAAGCAGCTATTTACCGAAGCAACCGCGGTGACGACTTTCGCCGATTATACCGAACAGATACCGGGCACCTCCGTTTCGCTCAAAATGATTGCCGTTCCGGGCGGTACGTTCCGGATGGGCAGCACGGAGAAAGAACCGTTCCACAAACCGGATGAATCGCCCGTTCGAACCGTCTCCGTCAGTCCCTTCTTTATGACCGAAGTGGAAATAACCTGGGAACAATACTGGGCATTTTACGGAAACACGATGAGCGAAGGCCGCACACCGCCTGAAAAAGTGTATGCCAACAACAGCCGCCCGGACGTGGACGCCATCTCCGGGCCGACGCCTCCGTTCGGATTCCCCGACCAGGGATGGGGGTTCGGCGACCGCCCGGCCATAACCATGACGCATTATGCCGCGGAAACCTTCTGCCAGTGGCTGTCGAAGAAAACCGGCAAGAAATACCGCCTTCCGACCGAAGCGGAATGGGAATACGCCGCCCGTGGAGGTACGGAAACGCCTTACTTTTTCACAGGTAATCCGAAAGACTTCTCCGACCAGGGATTCTGGCGCAAGTTTTTCGATGCGAAAACCGACAGCATCAGCGCCTATATAATCTACGACAAAAACAGTAAGAATAAGACACAGGAACCGACGGAAGTAAAACCGAATCCGTTCGGGCTGAAGAATATGCTGGGAAACGTAATGGAATATTGCGCGGACAAATATGATGCCGAAGCATACGGCAAAAGCGACGAAAACGTGACCAATCCGTTGGTTACGGAAGGCGAAGAATGGGTGGTACGCGGAGGCAATTATACCTCTGACGCGGCCGATGTACGCGTGGCAGCCCGCGATTACAGCAAGCATGATGCATGGCTGAAGACCGACCCGCAGCAACCCAAAAGTATTTGGTGGTATTCAGACATCCGTGGCGTCGGCTTCCGGATTGTTTGCGAGCCAAACGAATCAATCAGAACGAATTAAATAACAGAATATCCATTTAAACTCATTGAATCATGAAAAAAGAGAACAGTATTAGTAGAAGATCATTTTTGAAAAGCTCTGCATTAGTCGGAGCGGCAGGCGTAGTTGGAACCGGAGGCGCAGCCACCGTACTTACGTCCTGTGGAGGGGGAAACTCCTCCTGTAATGCAAACAAGCCGCTGAAAGAACCGGGAAGTTATTATGTGCCCGATTTGGTGGACTTTGCCGCCGATGGAAAAGAACTGAAAGCCGGTATTATCGGTTGCGGCGGACGTGGTTCGGGCGCAGCTTTCAATTTCCTGGCTGCAGCGAACGGAATTACCATCACGGCGTTAGGCGACACATTCAGCGACCGTGTCGAAGACTTGGCAGGCAAGTTGAAAAAGGACAAGAATATCGACATCCCCGCCGACAAACGTTTTGTGGGATTAGATGCTTACAAGCAGGTTATTGACAGTGGCGTGGACATGGTTATCGTGGCAACTCCGCCCAATTTCCGTCCGATTATCTTCCAGTATGCCGTAGAAAAGGGCAAACATGCGTTCCTCGAAAAACCAATCTGTGTTGATCCGGTTGGCTACCGTACGATTGTGGCTACGGCAAAACAGGCGGCTGCAAAGGGCTTGTCCGTTGTTACAGGTACGCAACGTCATCACCAACGCAGTTATGTGGAATCCTACAAACAAATTATGAACGGCGCCATCGGCGAAATCACCGGCGGTACCGTTTGGTGGAACGGCGGTATGCTGTGGTATAAAGACCGTGCACCGGGATGGTCGGATGGCGAATGGATGATTCGCGACTGGGTAAACTGGACTTGGCTGTCGGGCGACCATATCGTGGAACAGCATGTGCATAATCTGGACGTGTTTACGTGGTTCTCCGGTCTGAAACCGAAATCGGCTGTCGGATTCGGCTCGCGTCAGCGCCGTGTCACCGGCGACCAGTTCGACAATTTCAGCATCGACTTCGAAATGGAAAACGGCATCCACCTGCACAGCATGTGCCGCCAGGTTGCTGAAACGGTCGGCAATGTCAGTGAATTTATTCAGGGTTCCAAAGGCTCTTGGAGCACACAGAAGGGCCATGTGATTAAGGATTTGGCTGGAAATGTTATCTGGAAATATGATGACGAAACTGAAAAGACCAACTTCAAGCAAACCGACCCGTATACGCTGGAGCATGTGAACTGGATTAACCATATCCGTAGCGGGAAACCGATTGAGCAGGCATCCGAAACGGCTGTCGCCAATATGGCCGCTA
>JAISJX010000069.1 GCA_031261145.1 Tannerella sp. | reverse complement strand
CCGGCGAAGGCGGCGTGCAGGGTGCGCTCTATGGCGACTGGCACCAGTTGGGCGTGCAGGTCATCGCAACGTTAGCCACGATTGCATACAGCGCCATTCTGACTGCGATTCTTTTCTATCTCGTTGATAAAACGGTAGGCGTACGGGTGTCTCCGAGAGAAGAAGAAGAAGGATTGGACATCTATGAACATGGTGAAACATCCTATAATTAAAAAAAAGTTTCCCTGTTTACTATCACATCTCAACAGGAAACACTACATTTGTCGGGGAATTTGTTTTCCCGGCAAATGTATAACTAAATCGAATGTAAAATAATAAAAAATACGAATATAAAATTATTAATTAAATGAGACTCTACATTCCAACGAATTATCAACCGACACTGCATCCCGAAGAGATGGAGGGAGCAATCAAAGTGTTGAAAAATCTATTTCAGGATGAGTTCCTGAAGTCGTTAAATCTACGCCGTGTAACCGCGCCGCTGTTTGTTTTTTCCGGCACCGGTATCAACGATGACCTGAACGGAACCGAACGGGCTGTTTCGTTTCCCGTCAAAGACATCGACAACCGCAAAGCCGAAGTGGTTCATTCATTAGCCAAATGGAAACGGATGAAGCTGGGCGCCTACAAGGTTCCCGCCGGATACGGACTTTACACCGATATGAACGCCATCCGCGCCGACGAAGAACTGGATAATATCCACTCGCTCTACGTGGATCAGTGGGACTGGGAACTGACCATCAATGCCGAAGACCGGAATCTCAATTTCCTGCGGTCGGTTGTGGATAAGATTTACGCCGTAGTGAAAGCTATCGAGCAGGAAACGTACCGGTTATTTCCTCAAATCATCCCTATTCTGCCGGATAAGATCACGTATCTTTACTCGGAAGACTTGCTGGCTGAATATCCCGCGCTTTCGCCCCGGGAAAGGGAATACGAAGCGGCTAAAAAATACGGCGCCATCTTTATCACCGGTATCGGCGGTAAACTGGCGAACGGCGAGAAACATGACGGTCGCGCCCCGGATTACGACGACTGGTCAACCGCTACAGGCAACGGGCGTCAGGGTCTGAACGGCGACATTATCCTCTGGAATCCTATCCTCGAAAATTCGTTCGAGATTTCATCCATGGGAATCCGCGTTGATAAACAAGCATTGCTCCGGCAGCTTGAGTTGGAAAATTGTCCGGAACGCCGGACGCTTACTTTCCATAAAGCGTTGTTGAACGACGAAATCCCCCTGTCCATCGGTGGAGGTATCGGTCAATCACGCCTTTGTATGTATTTTCTGCGTTGCGCCCATATCGGCGAAGTACAAGCTTCACTCTGGGCTGACGAAATGATTGAACAATGTAAAAAAAATAATATAATTTTAAAATAACCAACCAAATTTTTATTAAAAAGGTATGAGTACACTAAGATTTAATGCAGTAGAAGAAGCGTTTAAGAAAAAAGCGCTTGATGTACCGGCTCCGGCCAAGTTTATTTCCGATTTTTACGGGAAATACGTTTTCACCTTTTCCACGATGGCGAAATATCTGTCGAAAGATGTGTTGAAAGCCATCAAAGGCGCTATCAACAAAGGAGAGACATTAGACAGGAACATCGCAGACGATGTAGCTACCGGCATGAAAATGTGGGCTACAGAGTTGGGCGCAACCCATTACACGCACTGGTTTCAACCGCTGACCGACGGTACGGCGCAGAAACATGATTCATTTATTGATTATGAAAACGGCCCCGGCGAGAATATCATCGAAGAGTTCTCCGGCAAGCTGCTGGCTCAACAGGAACCTGATGCATCGAGCTTCCCCAGCGGAGGTATCCGAAGCACTTTTGAAGCGCGTGGTTATACCGCCTGGGATCCGTCGTCGCCCGCTTTTGTGATAGACGATACGCTTTGCATCCCCACGATCTTTATCTCCTATACCGGTGATGCACTCGACCTGAAAGCGCCGTTATTGAAAGCCTTAAAAGCCGTAGATGACGCCGCAACAGCCGTATGCCACTATTTCGACCCGAACGTGAAGAAAGTTTACTCCTATTTAGGTTGGGAACAGGAATATTTCCTGATAGACGAAGGTTTGTTCGCCACCCGCCCGGATTTGCTTCTCACCGGAAGAACGTTGCTCGGTCACGTATCGGCTTAAAACCAACAGTTGGAAGACCATTATTTCGGAGCGATTCCAAGCCGTGTCACTTCTTTTATGAAAGATTTGGAATTTGAAGGCTACAAATACGGTATTCCATTGAAAACCCGTCACAACGAGGTAGCGCCCAACCAGTTCGAGTTAGCGCCCATCTTCGGCGAAACGAACTTGTCCGTTGACCAGAACTTATTGATTATGGCCATCATGAAAAAAGTATCCCGCCGCCATGGTTTCCGCCTGCTGTTGCACGAAAAACCATTCGCCGGCATCAACGGTTCGGGAAAACATAACAACTGGTCGCTGGGAACAGATACGGGAGTCGGTTTATTTACGCCGGGTAAAACGCCGGAAGAAAACCTCCAGTTTGTGACGTTCTTGGTGAATACCCTGATGGCTGTGTTTAAAAACAATGCGCTGTTGAAGGCGTCTATCAGTTCGGCAACCAACGCACACCGTCTGGGCGCCAACGAAGCGCCTCCCGCCATCATTTCCGCATTCTTAGGTACACAACTGACTACCATTCTTGATACGCTGGAAAAAAGTACGACCGAACAGGCGATTGTGGTGAACGAAAAAAAGAAACTGAGTTTAGGCATCGCCCATATACCCGAAGTATTGCTCGACAATACCGACCGGAACCGTACTTCGCCGTTTGCCTTTACAGGAAACCGTTTTGAGTTCCGCGCCGTAGGTTCATCGGCCAACTGTTCGTCAGCCATGACGGCCCTGAATACCGCCGTAGCCGCCCAGTTGAAAGAATTTAAAGCCTCTGTTGACTCCAAAATCAAAACCGGCGCCAGCAAAGATAAAGCAATCTTTGAAGTATTGAAAGAATACATCAAAATATCGAAACCCATCCGCTTTGACGGAAACGGCTACAGCGACGAATGGAAAGAGGAAGCCAAAGTGCGTGGCCTGGACTGCGAAACGTCCGTTCCGGATATTCTCAAGGCATATACCTCGGAAGAAAGCATCAAGTTGTTCACTTCCACCAAGGTATTAACCGAAGTAGAGTTACACGCCCGTAACGAAGTGAAATGGGAACTCTACACGAAGAAAATCCAGATTGAAGCGCGTGTATTAGGTGATCTGGCTGTCAATCATATCATTCCGATTGCCACTCGCTACCAGTCGCTCCTGTTGGATAATCTCTATAAGATTAAGAAGATTTATCCCGAAGAAAAAGCGAAAGAACTTTCCGCGATAGATTCCTCTTTGGTAGAAGAAATTTCTAAACATATTGCGACGATTAAGAAAAACGTCGATGATATGGTGGACGCTCGCAGAGTCGCCAATAGGATTGAGCATGAATATGATAAAGCCATCGCTTATCATGACGCCGTCCTGCCTTATTTCGACGTAATCCGCTATCACGCCGACAAACTCGAATTGATTGTGGACGACGAAATGTGGACTTTGCCCAAATATCGTGAATTGTTATTTATTAGATAACAGTCTGTTCTTTATTAAGGTACAGAGGCGTGTCACGGATGTGGCACGTCTCTGTTTTATTTTCTATTCGCCATCCGTCAAGCGTATCCCGTCTCTTTCCAACGAGATGAACTGCTGCTTGTACAACGCGCCGATTGCTTTTTTGAAACTTTTCTTGCTACAGGCAAAGAGAGCGTAAATCTCGCCGGTATCGCTCTTATCGTGCACCGGCAGGTATCCGCCGTTTTGTTTCAGCACCAGCAGGATGTGCTGGGCAATGCCATCCACTTTTCCATAACCTAACGGATAAATGCTAACGTCTATCTTCTCATCTTCACGCACTTCCTTGATGTATCCTTTCAGCTTTTCGCCTTTGGAGAGCATACGGAAAACTTCGTTATGATAGACTAATCCCCAATGCAGATTATTGATAATCACTTTATAACCAATCTCCGTCTCCTCCGCAACAATCAGGTTTACTTCCTGATTCCGTTCATAGTCCGGCGGCACATTATCCAGGAACTTATCAATGCGGGCGGATGCCACAACCCGCCGGGTGACAAAATCCAGATAGACATAGACCAGATACCGTCGCCCCACTTCCATCGTCTTTTTCTGTTCGCGGAAGGGTACCAGCAAATCTTTCATCAGCCCCCAATCCAGAAACGCACCCGCATCGGATACTTCTTTCACTTTCATCCACTGAAACTCGCCCACCGTCGCCAACGGCTGAAGGGTTGTGGCGATCAATCGCCCTTCATTGTCGTGATAAATAAAGACTTTTAGCTCGTCATCCACGTTGCAATCATCCGGCACATAACGTGTAGGGAGCAAGATTTCCAGCCCGTTCCCACCATCCAGATAGACGCCGAAATCGACGGTCTTCACCACTCTGAGTGTATTATACTTTCCTATTTCCAAGAGATACTCCTTTTTTAATCCAACAAAAATAAGAATAATCCATGAAACCGGCAAATAAGTTTTTTTCATTGCAGAAAAAATACATTGAAAGAAAAGTTTGCAGATTTGAAAATATGCCGTATATTTGCACCGCTTTTTAGAGAGATTCAGCACAACGTCAAAAAAAAAGGAAAGATGGGTGAGTGGCTGAAACCAACAGTTTGCTAAACTGTCGTACGGGAAACTGTACCGGGGGTTCGAATCCCCCTCTTTCCGCAAAACACTGAAAATAAAATGCTTTCAACTCAGACAACGCATTAAAATAACGACTATCCGCAACTCAAAAGCCTCGCAGAGGCGACATTTTATTAACCGTATGCAAGCGTAGCGCAGCTTACGGATATAGATGCACAACACCGCCCAAGCCCCGCATGGGGCGATACAAAATGTCGTCCTTGCAGGACAACTTAAAACATAAATTTAGGGGTATTATTGCGGATAGTCATTTAAAAGCATAAACGGAAATTAATGAATAGATAAAAAGTTATGGAAAACGTATTAAAATACAAAGATTTCATTGCAACTGTAAAGTACAGCGAAGAAGATGAGGCTTTTATTGGCCGGATAGAATGATTTCGTTCAGCGTCTCGTCTTCGGCGGGACCGTCGGCAAGGTAAGCCTCGGCTGCCGAAATGCACTTGTCATACTCCTTGAGGCGGTAATGGCTCAAGATGCGCAAGTAAGCCGTCACGGGTTTTGTACGGCTGCCCACTATCTCCTCTATTTGCGCCACAACGGTCAGCGTTTTACTGTACTCGCCGCTGTCAAACGCCTCGCGAGCCGCTGTCAGCAGCTCAGCCAGTTTGTTATCCTGTGCCTGCAATGCGGCGGTGGCAAGAATGCAGGCGAAAAAAATTTATGATAAGCGTTTCATGTTTCAATTTATTTTAAATTTTCAAAAAATGTTTCATCAAAATTTAAACTCCGAAAACGTTGTTTCAACTCTTTTAAACGCAATAAAAGCGCATCGAATTTAATTGCATTTTCTTCATACACAAAGGTTTCGAGCAGCGTTTCGTAATCTTTTCGCCATAAATCAACAACCTCATTTTCAGGGACAAAATTGATTTG
>JAISJX010000457.1 GCA_031261145.1 Tannerella sp. | reverse complement strand
CCCATTCCTTCCAACGCATAATCCAGCAGATGAACGCCCCAGTCGGACATCAGACCTCCGGCATAATCCCAGAAGAAACGGAAATTATAGTGGAAACGGTATTCATTGAACGGACGTTTAGGCGCCGGGCCTAACCACATCTCATAATCCACTCCTGCCGGGGGATTGCTGTCAGGTTTCACGGGAAGCGTCGGTTTGCCGTCCTGATAAGCCCATACTTTGACGGTACGGATACGTCCGATATTTCCCGCACGCAGATAAGCTGCCGCCTCATTCCAATGAGGATCACTGCGTTGCCATTGACCCACCTGGGCAATCCGGTTATACTTACGCGCCGCTCTGACCATCAGGTCGCACTCTTCTATCGTGTTTGAAAGCGGTTTTTCCACATACACATCTTTTCCGGCTTGCACAGCCCAAACCATCGGAAGGCAATGCCAATGATCGGGCGTCCCTATGATAACAGCATCTATATCTTTGTTATCTATAACCTTACGCCAATCTTTATAAAGATTCGGCACTTTTTTACCGGTTTTTTTCTCCACATCGGCGGCGCGTTTGTTCAGCCATTCGTCGTCCACATCACAAAGGGCGACACATTCCACTTCGGGATATTGGAGAAAATTACTCAAATTTGAATAACCCTGACTGCGACATCCTATCAAGGCTACTTTTACTTTATTACTCGGCGCTGTTTGTCCATAAATGGAACTGTATGAACTTCCTATCACCGGAGCCATACCAAGACCTGCCACTGAAAGAGCGGACTTTTGCAGAAAATTTCTTCTATTCATAAACTGTTTCTCTCTATATATTAAATCGGATTTATTTGTACGATGTGGCAAATGTAATCATTTTTTCAGTTTCACAAGTGAATGTTTATCATAAAAATACTAAAAGGCGTCAGAGCAAAATTTTTCTGCCTTTCCGGGCGAATATCGCCAGGATTACTACGCCCATTGCAGCGGCAAACAGGTAGGCGAAAACATGTTGGATATTCTCATTTTGCCCGTATGAATGCATTCCGCTCAGGAAATAATTCACCCCGAAATAGGTCATCAGTACGGAGAAAAAAGAGATTACCGTACATAAATTAAACAGCCACAGGTTATACCATTTCCGAACCAAATGGAGATGCGTCACCAACACATAAACTACAATGGTAATCAGCGCCCACGTCTCTTTCGGATCCCAACCCCAGTAACGCCCCCACGATTCATTCGCCCAGACAGCGCCCATAAATGTCCCGACCGTCATCAGCGTCAGCCCGATAATCAACGTCATCTCATTAATCAGGCTCAATTCGCGAAACGACTGCACATAAGCCGTCTGTTTCTTTTTCCCGACACACCCCATCATGACTAAGTTTGTTATTCCAATCAGGAAACTAACGCCGAAAAAGCCGTAGGCCGCCATCAGAATTGCAACATGAAACATAAGCCACGGCGATTTCAGCACGGGAACCAACGGGTTAATCTGCGGATCCATCCAATTCAGGCTGGATACAAACAGGATAATACCGGCAAACAGGGTCGCCAGCGCAAAGGTCATCGGGCTTCGCCGCATAAACAGCAATCCTGCAAAAACGGTCGCCCATGCCACATAAACCATCGTTTCGTACGAGTTGCTCCAGGGCGCATATCCGCCAATCTTCCAACGCAGTCCCATCCCAAGCATGTGATAATGAAAGACTATCAGAACGAGAATCCCCAGAAACCGGATCATCCATTTCGCCCAACGTTTCTCCTTGTAAAACAGGATAAACGAAAAAATCAACAAACATCCGCCCAATGACAAATAGCCTGTTTTGCACCACCGGAAAGGATTCATCCGATTGTATTTCAGTTCCGTATTTATTTTTTTTGTATCTAATCCCGCTATATTGTTTTTCGCATACTGGTAGGTCGAAATCATTTCCAGCATTTTGTCCGCCGCAGTCCAGTCATTTGATTTTAGAGCATCCTGCACTTCAGCCAAATATCCATAAAAAACAGTCGTCACAAATACCGAATCCTGCCCCTGAAAACCGGATAAATCATCGCCTGGCGCATACCATTTCTGATTCGGATCGTTTGGTTTCGGGAAAATATTGATTAATTGAGAATAGGATAGTTGGCTAAAAATATGGACTTGTTCGTCTAATTTGATAATATCCTTATCAAAGCTGTTTCGCTGCGCAGGCATTTTCTGATAGGCTTCTTCTACCCTGTCCTCCAATTTATAACTTCCATCGGGATTAAACAATTCTATATAAGCGCAGTGTCCCGGAGTAAGGCCATAATGACCGGCGATCTCCCTATCCGAAAACGTGATGAACGGCGCCTGCATCCACATCTCCGGCAACGTAAGCAGGCTTAGCAGAAACTGATCCGGATTTAACGAACCTATTTTTGTGTCTTTATGCAACTTACGCAACACTTCCGACGAAAAAGTATTCACCGGAATAATACGTCCGTTCATGGATTGAAGCGGCAAAGCCCCAAACCGTTCCGCATGGGCGGCAGGTATCGCATATTTTTGTACGGCATCCAACATCGGAGACGGCTTTGTTTCGGCCGAAACCCACGAAGGAGCGTAACACAACATTATAATAATAAATAATTTAGACGGATTTTTCAGCTCTTTCAACTGACGGGAAACGATGCGAAGACGTCCATTTTTCCCCACTAAACAGAGGATAAATCCCGCCGCCAGCAACAGATACCCCGCATAAGTCACATTCCGCCCTGCCACATCCTTACTTACCGAGAGAACGGTTCCACGCTCATCCGTATCAAAAGAAGCCTGAAAGAACCTGTAACCTTTGACATTCATTACATTATTCATATATACCCGTTCCTTTCGCACCTCATTATCCACGTGTACCAACAGGTTGCTTTCATACGACGACGGACTCATGGAACCCGGATAACGGGTTAGCGTAAATTTCTCCAATTCCACCTGGAAAGGAAGCGTATAGACCGTGTTTTCATGATTGTTCCGAATGATAATCTGATTACTCACCTCGCCCTCCCGCAGATGAAGAACGCCTTCCCAACTGAAAAAGTGGGTAATAGCCGCTCCTGTCAAAATGATTATAAAAGAGAAATGCAGGATTAAGAAACCAATCCGCTTTGATTTTAAAAGATGATGGTTCTTTACCACCAACAAAAAATTCACCACCAAAAGGAATTGTAATAAAAAGAACCACGGTGAATAATAAATAAGCACCTTCGCAAGCATGGCATCCCCGGACGCCTTCTCCACAAACGTAGCCGTCGCCAATCCAACCGCATAAAGTACAAGTAACACCACCATTGTCACGTACGAAGACATTATTTTTTCAAGTTGTTCCATTTATCTTTTAAGTCATCTAAATTCAACATTCTACTGTATTCAATCGTTTTCACAGCACAAAAATAGTATTAAACCCGCATGAAGCCGCTTTAATCTTTGTTAAATAATTAATGATACAGGGCTGTATGGTTCCGGCAACATTGAATTATCTATTTAACCTTCATGCGTATAATCGTAATTGAGTTGCCGGGAAAAACATATTTGACGGGTTCTTTATTTGTGAATTTGATATGCGTCTGTTTGGGGACAATCGCTTCGGGATGGTCGAATGTATTCAGGGCTTCGGGTTGACCGGTCAATTGGATGATATCCGCTTCGTTGTCCATATTTTTTCCGAGAAGGCGAAGGGAAGTCCATTCTTCATGATAGGTGGTGTTTACGACCTTCAGTATAACGATACCGGTTTCTGTTTCGTGGGTCGCTACGGCCACTAATGAGGGCATGGACAGCACGGACGCCTCGATTAATAAGTTGTCGTCCACATAACAATCAATATGATCGTCTTCGCAAACGATTTTGACCGAATACCAGCGGTTCTCGTCTAAAGACAAAGGTACGGGCGCAGCAAGCGGGCGTTCCACCCGTCCGGCGCAGTGATAGACACCCGCCTTGCCGTCATCCATCGTCAGCGAAATGAAATCACTTTGTCTTTCGGGCAATCCATTGTCACGCACACGGATTTGTATCTTTCCGCCGGGCTGTATCCGTTTGATTTGCGTCGTGAAAGTATAATTGTACGACATGGAATCGCCAAACAGTACGTATCGGGGTTTTTCGCTTTGCGACGCGGCCGGCGGAGCATAGCGGTTTGACCGTGTCGTTGTTTCCGGCCTTGACTGGGCGCTCCTTTGCGATGTTTGCAGGTTGATATTCATTCGTTCATCTTCGGTAAATTCGGAAGGGATTACCACTCCGTCTAACGCCATGTCTTTTACTGCAAACTGATTCTCATTAAAGGCAATGGCCACGCGGCCGTAGGTCACCAACGGTTTCAGGTAGGTGGTTACGCCGGTTTTCAGCAGTTCATCTCCGCGGTTGTTGCCAAACATTTCCAATACATAATAAGAAGGCGTTTTTACGATGCGGGAGCCGTCAAACTGAATGGCAGGCACGCCCTGGAAGGGATAAGCCGTATTTCCCAAGACAGGCGAATAAGCTACGCCTTTCATATTCATTGGATTTCGCTCTGCGCCAATCAGGAATGCCGCTTCGCCTATCGCCGCTTTCAACGTTCCGGCAATTGGGGAATAGGACGCCCCAAACTCTCCGACAAAGTTCATAGGTGTCTGGATGGTTATGTTTTCCACATCAAAACAGTTATGATTGCCTGTTAAGAAATCAGCGTTGGTTGTGAAATGGGTATCAATCCAGTCTTCCCATAAATTGTTAATGGCGGCAGTATCGTTACTGATGATGGAAACAGACGGGAATAACTTTTTTAGAGCCTGACGAATAGATTGGTAACGCCGGACATAACGGTTTCCCCGGTTTTCGTTTCCTATCTCAATTTGCTTTATCTCAAAGGGCTTTGCATGACCATTGGCGATGCGCCTCTGGCCATAGATCGAATCTCTCCCGTAACCGGCATACCCTAAAGCGTTTTCTATGCGTTGCGTCCATAAGTCAATATTCTCCAATTCATCAAACTGCAAACGGTAACGCTGGTTCAGCATACCGGGATTCGCTACATAGACAGGCTGGGCTTCAAGGTCTTCGCACATTTGCAGATACTCGTAAAATCCCATTCCGCTGGAGGTGCCGTATCCCCAAATGCTCCATACCGGTTTTCGGGTTTCAACCGGGCCGATGGTTTCTTCCCACCGTGGAATGGTCGAGGATGCGTATCCTTCGGCGGATGCGCCACCGGGAAAACGGATGAATTTCGGATTCAGCGCCGCGATAGCTTCCATCAGTTCAGGGCGTAACCCGTTCGGACGGCCTTTCCAGGTCTTTTTGGGAAACAGGGAAACCATATCCATGTTGAACGACGCGCCGCTGTCCGTACTGAAGACTAAGGTTGCATTCCGCGCATTTTCCGTCGCGGTAAATGTATGGCGAACCTTGGTCCAGTCCCCCCACATGGTCTGAATCCGGTAAACGTCGCTTAATGGCCTGTATGCCATAGAATCCCGTAAACCGATTGCCACAGAAGACACTCTTCGGCCTCTGATATACATGAACAGGTCATACTGTTCGCCTTTTTGGAGAGGGATTCCGGAAAAACCTTCGGCTACGACGCCTCCAAAGGCGCTTTTGCCGTAAGTGGAAACCCGAACATATAATGACTGGTTGTTTTCTTTATTGATTGTTCTTTCCGTATCAATGGTTAAGGCGGTTTGGTCGGATAAGGCGCGCCATCCGGGGACGGTGTTCGGACGGGCAAAGGGGATTTTCCAGCCGGACGGCGTCAGGATATAGCGCCGCGACAGGTCGAACTGGCAACCTGCCGGCAGAATCCCGTCCTCAAAACTGCGGTTCTGAATCAATTCCCCATAAATTCCCCCTTCTATGGCGTGATTCACTTCTTCGATCGTCAAACCATATAAATCCGCATTGACCGGCAAAGCTAATTTATCCATGTCAATCACAATATCTGATGTTATCAGCGGCTCCGGTTTACAGGCCAACAATAGCAACAGACAAAGGAATCCCGTATATTTTTTTACATCCATTATTCTACTTCATAATAATCAGGTCAAAAATAGATGATTTCTTTCAATATCATGGAATGATCGCCCGATTTTTAACGTGATATAACAATTTAACCTGTTTCTTATTGGGTGTATGACGGAAAAACCGTACTTTTGCAAGGCATATCAGAAGAAAGGATTGTAGTATGAATAGAATTTGTGAATTATTTGGAATACAGTATCCTGTCGTGCAAGGCGGGATGGTATGGTGTAGCGGATGGCGGTTGGCATCGGCTGTGAGTAATGCCGGTGGGCTGGGGCTTATCGGCGCCGGGTCTATGCACCCCGAAACGTTTCGCGAGCATATCCGCAAATGCAAGGCGGCAACGGATAAACCGTTCGGCGTCAATATGCCGCTGATGTATCCCGAAATAGAATTGATGATGCAGATAGTGGCGGACGAAGGCGTGAAGATTGTTTTCACCTCTGCCGGGAATCCGAAAACATGGACGGGATTCCTGAAAGAACGAGGTATCAGGGTGGCGCATGTGGTCAGCAGTTCCAAGTTCGCCGCCAAATGTGAAGACGCCGGTGTTGATGCGGTTGTCGCCGAAGGTTTTGAAGCCGGCGGACATAATGGGCGCGAAGAAACAACTACGCTTTGCCTGATTCCTGCCGTCCGGCGGGCTACCTCGCTTCCGCTGCTGGCTGCGGGCGGTATCGGAACGGGAGAAGCCATTTTGGCCGTTCAGGCATTGGGCGCGGAAGGCGTACAGATAGGTACACGCTTCGCCCTGACCAAAGAAAGTTCGGCTCACGAGACATTCAAACAGTGGTGCCTGAGCCTGAACGAAGGCGATACCAAATTGTTGCTGAAAAAACTTTCG
>JAISJX010000378.1 GCA_031261145.1 Tannerella sp. | reverse complement strand
CGGACAATAATTTCCGTACTAATTCGCGGATTGGTTTTTCGCCCATCCCGTAAATCAGCAAGTCTGCCGGACTATCCGCCAGAATACTCGGACGAAGCCTGTCCTGCCAATAGTCATAATGAGCCAACCGGCGCATCGATGACTCGATTCCACCGAGAACGACCGGGACACCGGGATAAAGTTCCTTTAAAATCTTTGTATAAACGATACTGGGATAATCCGGCCGCATACCTGCAAGTCTGTCAGGTGTATAGGCATCGTCGCTACGCAACCGTTTATTGGCCGTATAATGATTTACCATCGAATCCATCGCTCCAGGCGAAACGCCGAAAAAGAGCCGCGGCACACCCAATTTCTTGAAATCCCGGTAATCGCCCCGCCAGTCCGGTTGCGGAACAATGGCCACACGCAACCCTTCGGCCTCCAGCACCCGACCGATAACGGCCGCTCCAAACGAAGGATGGTCGATGTAGGCGTCGCCGCTGAATAAAATCACATCAAGAGATTCCCACCCGCGTATTTCTACTTCCTTTTTGGTGGTCGGCAACCAGTCGCTCAGGCGATAGTCACTCATTCCAACATCCCTTCCCAAACAAAACAATCCGGAAAGAGCGCCGACACATCGACTTCTTTTTCAAATAATCCGAAAACAGACGATCCCGAACCGGACATGGCTGCATAAATCGCCCCCTGTGTATATAATTGTTCTTTAATCTCCCGTATAACAGGATATTGTTTGAATACACTCGGCTCAAAATCATTCACCATCCGATATTTCCACCCGGAAACATCCATTGAAGCGATTTCCCTGAGCGAGAGTGGCGGAACAGCCGGTTTCACCCAGGCGTACGCCTCTTTGGTTGCGACAAATACATCCGGCTTAACCACACACAGGAAATATCCTTTCAATGAAAGTTCGATGGTTTCAAACACATTGCCTATACCCGAAGCAATCACCGGTTTGTTTCGTATAAAGAACGGGCAATCAGCGCCTAAATTCACGGCCATCTCCTCCAGTTCCAAATCGGACAGCCGGAGATTCGCATACGAATTGAGCAATTTCAGCATAAAAGCCGCATCCGCAGAGCCGCCTCCCAATCCTGCACCAAAAGGAATCGCTTTCTTCAGACAGACTTCCAATGCCGGAATCGCCTGTTTTTTTTCCACTAAACGCAACGCTTTTATCACTAAATTATCCTCCGGCGCGGCGTCCACTGCCTGCCCGTATTGCCGAAATGAAAAAGCGGAAGCAGGAACGATTTCCAACGCATCCCGCAACGGAACAGGATAAAAAATCGTTTCAATATCGTGATACCCATCCGTTCGTTTACCGACAACATGCAGTCCTAAATTGATTTTCGCATTGGGAAAACAAATCATACCGAAGAAATTTTAAGATTCCGATTTACGCTTGTCCCGCCGGTTATTATTCCGATTTCCTTTGGACGGAAAAGAACGCTTGTTATTACTACCCCTGTCGGAACCACTCGCATTTTTAGGCGGACGGCCTACTCTGCCGCGCGGGCGCCACCGGTGTTTTTCCGGTTCGTAAGCCGGCGCTTCGCCCAGCGACGCATCCAGTGGAATTTTATAGATTTCTTTTTCGAGGAAATCTTCTATTTCTTTAAATTTACCCTGTTCATCCACCCCAACAAACGTGATGGCCAACCCCTCCCCGTTCGTTCCGCGAGCCGTACGCCCGATACGGTGCACATAATCTTCCGGGTCGTTCGGAATATCGAAATTGATAATCAAGCTAATATCAGTAATATCAATACCGCGAGCCACTACATCTGTGGCTACCAGAATATCAACATGCCGGTTTTTGAACTCTTTCATCACCTGATCGCGTACCGATTGTTCCAAGTCTGAGTGCATGGCTTCCACATTGAAACCTAATCGTTTAAGCGTAGAAAAGAGGTCTTTCACCTTTATTTTGGACGACGAAAAGATAATGACGCGCTGCGGATGGCTTTTCTCAAACAGCGCACGCAAAATAGGCAGTTTCTGCGCTTCATAACAGATATACGCCGATTGTATGATGGTATCAGGCGGACGCGAGATGGCTACTTTTATCTCATCCGGATTCTTCAGGATAGTCTTAGCCAACGTTTTGATTTTGGGCGGCATCGTGGCGGAAAACATGATAATCTGGCAGGTCTTAGGCAGTTTTTTGTAAATCTGCATGATATCGTCATAAAAACCCATATCCAGCATCCGGTCGGCCTCGTCCAGAATAAAAAAAGAAGCATGGGAAAGATCCACGCTTCCCATATTCAGGTGGCTGATTAGTCGTCCGGGCGTAGCGATAACGATATCCGCACCCATCTGCAATCCCCTCTCCTGTTGGGCGTAAGCAATACCGTCCGTCCCGCCGTACACCGCCACAGCCGAAACCGGCACATAATAGGAAAACCCCTCTATTTGCTGGTCGATTTGCTGCGCCAGTTCGCGCGTCGGCGCCATAATCACGGCATTGATGGCGTTCGGCAGATGATTTCCTTTGCTTAATTCATTGATAAGCGGCAACACATAAGCCGCCGTTTTACCCGTGCCCGTCTGCGCCAGCCCGATAATATCCTTACCGGCTAATATGGGAGGAATAGACAATTCCTGTATAGGCGTTGTCTCTTGGAAATTCATATCGTAAAGTCCGTCTAAAACAGCATCTTCGAGGTCTAATTCTTCAAATCTCATACATCGTAATTTATTTTCATCTCTAAAAGAATATTTTTGTTTAAAAAAACACCCGCAAAGATACATATTATTATCGGAAATTCAAATTGTCTTTTCAGGGGGTTAAAGATTATTTGAGCGAAGAAAATGTTGCGTTATGATACTTATTCATTTTTCCGGAGTTTATAGCAACTTACATTCTTATCCCTGAAATTCCTTTACCAATTTAACAAACCGCTTTAACTCCTTGTCGGAATGGGCGCTTGACAAAAAGTTCGCTTCAAATTGCGAAGGCGAAATATAAAAATGATGGGCAAGCATATATCTGAAAAACCGGCCGAAACGTTCCTGGTCTGTATTTTTTGCATCGACAAAGGAATGAACATCCCCGTTGATGAAAAACAGCGTAAACAGCGAACCGATATGATTCAGCCGGATGCCTTTATCAGCAATCACTTCCGACAATTCGGCGAAAAAAGCATCTGCTTTCGCTTCCAAATTTTCGTAATAGCCCGGCTTACTCAGGATTTTCACGGTTTCGATACCGGCGCTTATGGCTACCGGATTTCCGGATAAAGTACCGGCTTGGTAAACCGGACCGTCAGGCGCTAACAGCGACATAATCTCCGATTTTCCGCCAAAGGCCGCCGCAGGAAATCCGCCGCCGACTATTTTTCCCAAGGTGGTCAAATCCGGCGTGATGTTGAACCGGTTTTGCGCTCCGCCGACAGACAGCCGGAATCCGGTAATCACTTCATCGAAAATAAGCAAAGCGTCGTATTGCCGGGTGATTGTTCGCAAATGGGGAAGGAAATCATTTTGCGGTAATACCACGCCCATATTAGCCGGAACCGGTTCTACGATAACAGCGGCGATGTCTGCGCCTTTTTCCCGGAACAAACGTTCTACGGCTTCTTTATCATTAAATGGAATACTGATTGTATAAGCCGTGAAAGCATCGGGAACTCCGGCCGAGGAAGAACCGCTGAGACCTGCCACTCCCGAACCTGCCGAAACCAGCAAATGGTCGGCGTGACCGTGGTAGCAACCGTCGAATTTAACGATGATGTTGCGTTTCGTATATCCGCGGGCAACACGGATGGCGCTCATCACCGCTTCGGTTCCGGAATTGACAAACCGCACTTTTTCCATACTTGGAAAACAGCGGTTCACCAAACGTGCCAATTTGGTTTCCTGCAACGACGGAATACCGTAACTCGTGCCGTTGGATACCGCTTTCCGGATAGCTGAGTTGACTGACGGATGTGAATGTCCGAGAATAAATACGCCCCACGAGAGGCAAAAGTCGATAAAACGGTTTCCGTCCACATCTTTCAAGGTTGTACCGCGTGCTTTTTGAATGAACAAAGGCGATTCGTCCACGCTTCGCAAGGCTCTGACCGGACTGTTTACGCCTCCCGGAATGTAACGGACGGCTTCCTGATATGCTTTTATCGAGTTATTTCTGTTCATAATGACAAAATATTATAATGATAATGTATATTGCGTATGATTGCTCCATTCGCGAAACTTATTGATTTCTTCTTCGATAATCTGTTCCGCTTCACGTATCTCAATCTTCCGCAAAGATAAATTATTTTTCGCAAATTGTTCGATATCTTCCAAATCAAACAGCCGGATTCCTGTTTCTTTCGCCAAAGACGGTTCTACATCGCGTGGAAAAGCCAAATCGAATATCAGCATTTCTTTCCCTGCCGGAATATCGTCGCGCTTGACAATAATGTGCGGGGCGGAAGTGGCGCAAATCAATACATCCGTAAATTCGAGCAACTTTCTTTTTTCACTCAAAGGCATAGCCGTGCCGTTGTATTGTCCGGCCAATGCTTCCGCTTTTTCCAAATGCCGGTTGGACAGATAGATGTTCACCGCCTGTTTATCCGTCAAGAACTTCAATATATCTTCCGTCAGTTTGTTGACGCCGATAATGCTGACAATTTTCTCTTTCAAGTCGATGTGTTCCTTTTTCAGAATGTCCACGGTGACTTGACTGTGAGAAACGGCGCCTTTGGAAATGCCGGTTTCAGTACGCACCCGTTTGCCGGTATGGATAGCCGTCTGAAAAAGGCGGTTCAAGTGGGACGGTAATTTGTATTTATCGCAGGCTTCCAAGTAGGCATTTTTCAGTTGCCCTTGAATGGCGCGTTCGCCGGTAAGAGCGGACTCCAAACCCGAAGCCACGCGATATAAATGGCGGACAATTTTTTCGGAGATTTCGCCTTCTCCCCAATACAATTCCACCCGGTTGCAGGTTTTAAGCAGGACGTGAGGTGTTCCTTCTTCCACAAAAACCGCTTCGGAAAGTCTTTCTCTTTCTTCCAAAGAAGCATGGGCGTTATTGACGAGCCGGCATTGTATCATTTTATTTTCAGCAGTTTATTTTCAACTAATTCCTGTATCTGATTGCGGACAGCAATGGATCGGCGCACATCCAGCGCATTTGACGACACCGCAACTGTCATGTTTTCTTCCTTGTAAATGGCGGGTGAAATAAAATCGCAAAGCGAAGGGTTGTCACAAACGGAAGCCAATATGCCCCGTTTTTCACATTCGGACTTGACTGACACATTCAACGCTTCGTTTTCCGTGCAGACATACACCAAAAAAGCGCCGTCCAAATCGGACGGTTCATATTTCTTTTGAACCAACGAAAAAAGCAAAGCATCAAAACCCGAATGAAACTCCGGAGCAATCACCGTCGCAGACGAAGTAAAACGGCTCAAAACAGTAGCCTTATGAAAAGCCACTTTTCCCCCCCCGACAATCACTATCTTCTTATCCGTAATATTAACAGAAACCGGCAAAAACACGCTATCTTCCATTGTTAATTATTAATTGTCAATTATCTCCTGTGCAGCCCACATTCTTTGTGCTCCGGATTTTCCCACCACCAGCGACCGGCGCGAACGTCTTCGCCTTCTTCGACGGCACGGGTGCACGGTTGGCAGCCGATGCTCGGAAATCCTTTTTTGTGAAGGACATTATAGGGAACCTGATTCGCCTTGATATACTCCCAAACCGCCTGTTCCGTCCAAAGCGCCAAAGGATTGATTTTTAGCAATTGATTACCCTCGTCCCATTCTACCGCCCGGACACCTGTACGGGTCACCGACTGTTCCTGCCGCAGCCCGCAAATCCAGACATCAAGGGTGGACAAGGCGCGTAAAAGCGGCTCTATTTTCCGAACCTTACAACATTCTTTGCGCTGTTCCACACTTTCGTAAAAACCGTTGATGCCGTTTTGTTTGACGTAGGCTTCCACCGGTTCATGGGTGGGAAAATACACATCCAATTTGGTGTTGTATTTCAGGTTGGTACTGTTAATCAAGGAATACGTTTCGGAGAACAAGCGACCGGTATCGATGGTAAAGATTTTTGCATCGGGGTCTATCTTCAAAATCATATCGGTCAGCACCTGATCTTCCAAACCCAGACTGGAAGCCAAAGCGATGCGACCTTTATATTCTTTCAGAAAAAAAGTCAGTAATTCTTCCGGTGATTT
Source organism: Tannerella sp. (assembly GCA_031261145.1). Next base: position 471 of record JAISJX010000378.1, on the reverse strand, counting down.
ACCGGTGAATCGGGCGTTTAGTTTATCTATATTTTCCATACGTTTGTATTTTAGGGGGCTGACTAAAAAGCCCTGTCATTGCGGGCTTGACCCGCAATCCCTTGAATGTCGTTAAACACCTTTTGTGTAAATTATTAGTTAATAGTGATTAACGATTATTTGGGGATCCCGCGTCAAGCGCGGGATGACAAACATTAAAACTTTTTAGTCAGCCCCGGGATATAGGGAACGAGGTGGAACCTCGTCCCAACATCAGGAATAATCTGTTTTCTACAATAATGCAATCGCTCTGCGATAGGGCGCCGCCCGTTTTTAAAAATCCGCGTCATCCGCGTTCCATTGCCTTTTACCTTTCGCCTAAATTATTATTTAGGGAAACACAGGGTTTTACTGCTGACCCATTTTTTTGATATAGCGTAACCGCTACTTGAAAGTTTTTATATATATTTGCAGATAATTCACAATTTATTC
>JAISJX010000224.1 GCA_031261145.1 Tannerella sp. | reverse complement strand
GCCATTGGTCAAAGCCGTACGCTTGCAAAATCAGGACACCGAGATAAAGCCTCGCCGCAGCGCCGACTATTTTTGATAACAGGAAAAACGACGCTCCCGTCTTATACCCCCGTTTTCCGATACGTTCATCCAAATACGTGTAGATAGAAGTCAGCTTCAGCCGATAATACAGCGGAAGCAGGATTTTGGCAATCACGATATAACCGAAAAAGAAGCCGGTAACCATCTGCATATACGTCATATCAATCTTGCCGACCATACAGGGCACCGAGACAAACGTCACGCCCGATATCGACGAACCGACCATCCCGATGGCCAAAATATACCACGGCGATTTCCTGTTTCCTAAAAAAAATGCGTCGTTATTCGAACTTTTTCTTCCCGTAATCCATGAAACAAGAAGCAACAGCGCAAAATATGCAATAACGACAAAAAGAATTATCTGACCGGTCATATCATTTATTTGCAGCGACAAAGATACAACTATTCGGTGGTTTGATTCACCCAAAAAAAGAAAATAAATAAACAGATTTGCAGATTTCTTTTCTGGATTGACAAAAAAGATATATTTTTGTATGTCAGTTTGGAGATGTAACAATAAAAAATAAAGGATATGCAACCAAAAAATGTATTTGATCAATTTCAGAGATTTCTGCATGAAACGAGTGGGGATTTTCATATCCTTGAACAAAAAGTGCCTGTAGAAATCCAGATGGAATATTTCAGGTTTTCAGACCGCTTGCGAAAGGAACCGGACTATTTGAAAAACGTTGATTACGACCTGTATGCTACCGACTTGCAAAATCAGGATTCGCCGTTTGAATACAAGCGGCATATCCTTTCCACCCTGGCGATTTCCAAACAGGTCAAAGCTTACCGCATTCTGGAAGAATACGCGCAAGCCCCCTCCCCGGAGTTGACCAATTGGGCTTACATGGCTTTGATGGAGAGCCGTATCACCTTGGAATCAGAGTTGTCCGACGAGAAACAAATCTATATCTCCACCGGATTAGGTGGCAAGGGGCATAAACTCCGTTTTTTTGTGTTGCTGCTGGCCGCCAAGGGGAATCCGTTTCTGGAATACCAGCAACAAGTCATTGAGCGGGAATTTGCGTATGCGCTGTCTAAAGTCGATGCCGAAATCGATCGCCTCACCATCCGTGAAAAACACGTGGAACTCGTTATGCTCATTCCGATACAACAAGATATCAAACAATTACTCGAAGCTATCATTAAAGAATGCAATCAATACGGCCATTTTATTTCAAATAATTTCACTATTACTAATGTACGCGAGCTGGATGAAAAAGAAATTGCCAAGATAATCAAATCACATGAAACAGATATGAGCGTAAACCCCCACCTAAGAGGATGAAAATTTCAAAATATTTAATAAGGATCACAACATTTCATCCTCGCATGAAAAAGACAGTGAGAAAAAATTTGTATTTTTGCGGCCATTATGCGTGATGTCTTAACAAAAATCGGCCATTGGATTCAGATAGTGATAGATTTCACTTATCCGCCTTTTCGCAATATCATGTCTCCACAGCTATACAGATATGGCGCCTGTGGGGCATCAAACGTACTATTCGACTGGGGCTTGTACTTTTTACTATATAATTATATACTGAAATACAGGCTTGTGGATTTAGGAATAGTTGCGTTAAGCCCCCATATTTCTACGCTTGTAATCATATTTCCCGTCACAACGTTTTCCGGGTTCCTGCTTCAGAAATATGTGACTTTTACGGCATCCGACCTGCGCGGGCACGTGCAATTATTGCGCTACCTTATGATTGTGGCCGCAAACCTCTTGATTAACTATATCGGACTGAAACTGTTTGTTGATGGGCTGAATTTCTACCCTACCCCGTCAAAAATGATTATTACCGTTTTCACAACCGTTTGCAGTTATATCGGGCAAAAGAAATTCACATTCAAATAAATTCAATGCCTGATTGACCGGAAAATGATCGCATTCGCCTCCCACCGTCAGGCTCTGTTGTGACATTGTTTATCTATTTCCGAAAAAAAATCTCGTTTTTTAGTTGGATATCATAAAAAAGTATTACTTTTGCCACGAAATTTTTACGGATAAATGATGAACGAGTTATGAAACAGTTCTTTTTTACATACTTTAATTTTTACTTTTACTTTTATTTTAGAAGGTGAAGGCAGGAATTGTATGTGAAAAATTGATAGATGAAAATCGAAAATCAATAGATAAAAACAGAAAATCCTGCCGCTGCAAACGGCAGGATTTTTTTTTTGAATTCAGAGAATAATAAAAAAATAAGATAAACGTAAGATGAAGAGAAAAGTAGCTATTCAGGGTACTATCGGGTCTTATCACGATATTGCAGCCCATAATCATTTTGAGGGAGATGAGATTGAAATCATTGGGTGTAATACCTTTAGGGATGTGATACGTTGCGTTCAGGAGGACGCTTCAGTGGTTGGGCTGATGGCGATTGAGAATACGATTGCCGGTAGCCTGCTGCAAAACCATGAGCTGATACGGCAGAGCGGACATGCCATCATAGGAGAGTACAAATTGCGTATCTCGCATACGCTTTCGGCTTTGCCGGGAATGACCTTGCAGGATGTGAAAGAGGTTAATTCTCACCCTATTGCCTTGATGCAGTGCGCTGATTTTCTGGATACGCTCCCTCATGTCAAAGTGGTGGAGAACGAAGATACAGCCCTGAGCGCCAAGTGGATTGCAGAGAATCGGTTGGAAGGTCATGCCGCTATCTGCGGAAAGTATGCTGCGGAAATGTATGGTTTGGAGGTGCTGGCGGAAGGCATCGAAACGAATAAACGCAACTATACTCGTTTTCTGGCTGTTGCAGACCGTTGGACGGCGGAAGAATTGCTACTGGGAT
>JAISJX010000169.1 GCA_031261145.1 Tannerella sp. | reverse complement strand
TGGAAGCCTATAATTTGCAAACAGGATTATTGATTAATTTTGGCGCAAGAAGTCTGCAAGTTCAGACAATTGAAGAATTACAGAAAACGATAAATACAACTGAAATAATTATCAATTGTCAATTGATTTGCCTATCTTTGTGGAAATTTTGAAATTATGGCTCGGTATTTTAATGTAGCAGGGCCTTGTAACACGGCGAGACACTATATGATAGAGGCTTCATCGCGGTTGAATGGAATAGCGCAACTGATAGATAATGAGCAGTATTTTGTGATTCATGCCGCCCGTCAGAGTGGAAAAACCACATTTTTGCTTGATTTGGCGAACCGTCTCAATCGGGAAGGACAGTATTATGCGCTTTATTGTTCGTTGGAAGGAGCACAGGGCGTTATTGACCCGAAGGAGGGTATTCCGGCAGTGGTGAAGCGGATAGAAAAGGCATTATTCTTTTCGGACATACCGAAAAGCGTGAAGTTTGCCAAAGATGCAGACTACAGCGATTATACAGGTGTGCTATTAACTGAATTAACGGTTTTGAGTATGTCATTGGACAAACCCTTGGTCATTCTTTTCGACGAAGCTGACTGCCTGAGCGAGGGAACGTTGATCTCTTTTCTCCGCCAGTTGCGGAATGGATACAACACGCGCAGCATAACACCGTTTGTACATTCGATAGCTTTGGTCGGCATGAGAAACATTCGCGATTTCAAGGCGCATATCCGTCCCGACAGCGAAACGTTGGGCAGCGCAAGCCCGTTTAATATTGTTACGAAATCGCTGACACTAAACAATTTCACAAAGGAAGAAATAATAGAATTATACGGTCAGCACACTGCCGATACCGGACAGATGTTTGAACCGGAAGCGATTGAACTGGTATATGAGCAAACGCAGGGACAGCCGTGGTTAGTCAACGCCATCGCCCGCGAGGTGATAGTTGAAATGCTTCAATCCGATTACAGCAAGCCGGTAACGGCCGAGTTGGTGGATAAAGCCGTCCAGACCATCATCCTGCGCCGCGACACGCACATAGACAGTTTGTTGGAACGGCTGAAAGAGGAACGGGTACGGCGGGTGATGGAGCCGGTTATCATCGGCGAATTGTCGGGAATTGATACGCAATCGGACGATTACCGCTACACCACAGACCTTGGTTTGATACGGGAAGCCAACGGAGTAATTATGCCGTCCAACCCAATCTATGCCGAGGTAATCATCCGCACATTAAGCGCCAATTCACAAAAAGATTTGAGCGAATGCCAATATCCCCGCCAAATGCCTCGTTACCTGAAAAATGGACGCATTGACATGACGATGCTTTTACAGGATTTTCAAGTGTTCTGGCGCGAAAACAGCGAAATCTGGATAGAGCGCTACAAATACAAAGAAGCGGCGCCACACCTGATTTTGCAGGCTTTTCTACAGCGGGTGATCAACGGCGGCGGACAAATCATCCGCGAGTTTGCCGCCGGACGCAGACGGTTGGATTTATATGTGGATTTTGAAGGACATAAATATCCCATCGAACTGAAACTCCGCCGCAGTTCCAAAACCGAAGAAAACAGTTATGACCAAATCCTCGACTACATGGACACCTTGGGCGTCAATGCAGGCTGGTTGGTTATCTTCGACCGCCGAATCAAAATTGATTGGGATGCTAAAGTCTATCTCAAAACGGAAAAGATAGAAGGACGAACAGTCACGATAGTGGGGTGTTAGAATCAACAATTCCTTGTCAATTGCAAAAAAGCGTATAAACAAACAGTCGGTTTACACGCTTTTCCGTTTTTATATCTATCTTTGTTCCCCGATTACAAAAAAAAGGAATAAATCGTATGCTCCAGATAGAAGTCAAAGACATTTTCAAATCATTCAAGGACGTGCGGGCTGTGCGAGGCATCTCGTTGTCCATACAGGCGGGAGAATTTGTTGCGTTGCTTGGGCCGAACGGCGCGGGTAAAACAACGATGGTCGAGATGATGGAAGGACTGAAGAAACCCGACCGCGGAGAGATTCTCATTCAAGGTAAAACATGGCAGAAGAACGAGAACGAACTCCGGAAAATCATCGGATTATCGTTGCAGGAAACCCGCTTTACCGAAAAACTGACGATTCGCGAAACCTTACGCCTCTTCGCCAGTTTTTTTGACCTTGGCGTAACACGTGTGAACGAAGTCATTGCCCTGACCGGATTGGAAAGCAAACAAAAATCGATGGTTGGAACGCTGTCCGGCGGTCAGCGTCAACGGCTGGCATTGGCCGTAGCATTGCTGAACCAGCCGCAAATCCTCTTTCTGGACGAACCGACCACGGGGCTTGACCCGCACTCCCGCCTCGACTTGTGGAATATCCTGAAAGCGTTGAAAGACAACGGCGAAACAACTCTGATTCTGACGACCCATTACATGGAAGAAGCCGAATCCCTGTGCGACCATATCATCATTATTGATGAAGGGCAGATATTGAAAGAAGGTAAATTGGACGACTTGCTGGATGACAATTCACGCAATCTGGACGAATTATTTATCAATCTGACCGGTAAAACATTGCATGAGATTCCGGTTTTAACGTAACATTTTTCAACTTTATTTATGAAATCAATCAAAGACAATCAATTATACCGGCTCTGTGTAGCCCAGTTTTTAGAAACCATCCGCGAACCGGAAGTGCTTTTCTGGGGAATGCTCTTTCCCGTGCTTATTTCCATCGGGCTGGGGCTTGCTTTCACGCAGACCGCCGAATCGAAGTTTCAGGTCGTTATGGTCGAAAACAATCCTACGGAACTGGATTCGTTGCTTACCCGCTACGCCCAGTCCAGCCAACATAAGGGAAAGGACGTCCTGACGTGGAAAGTGACGGACAAAACCCTCGGTAATACCGAGTTTAATTTTATCCATAGCGACTGGCCTTCTGCAATCATTGCCTTGAAACGCAGTGAAGCGGATATGATTGTGAGCGATTCGGCGGGAAAGGCGCAGTATCATTTCGACCCGCACAACTCTCAGGCGCAATTGGCCTATATGAAACTTTCCGCCCTGATAAAATCGCCCGCCTCGACCATCGACGCCGCAGAAACAACGATTGAACCCCTGACGCTGAAAGGCGTACGCTATATTGATTCCCTTATTCCAGGTCTGATTTCATTCGGGCTGATGAGTTCCATCCTGTGGGGCGTCAGTTATACCATTATTGAGCGGCGCTCGCAGAAATTGTTGCGGCGCATGGTCGCTACGCCGATGCGAAAATCGAACTTCCTGATTGCCCTGATGTTTGTCCGCATCGTTATGAATGTGGTCGAAGCCCTTATCCTGTTCTTCTTTGCATGGCTTATCTTCGATATTGGTATTCAGGGAAATATAGGTGCGTTAATCGTTTTGTTCCTTGCCGGGAATATTGCGTTTACCGGCGTCGCCGTGTTGGTTTCCTGCCGCACCTCCAAAACGGAAGTCGGCACCGGTTGGATTAATGCGGTACAGATGCCGATGATGATCTTGTCGGGGATTTTCTTCAGTTACCACAATTTCCCCGAATGGAGCATCGGCGCCATACAGTTACTGCCCCTGACGGCGCTTACCGACGGCATCCGAAGCATCTTCAACGAAGGCGCCGGATGGATGGAAATACTGACACCCGCTACCGCCCTCTCCGCTTTCGGACTAATCTGTTTTGTTATTGGCATGAAACTGTTCCGATGGCACTGATGAATTGAGAATTGAGAATTGAGAATTGAGAATTGAGAATTAGGGCGCAAAAATACCAACAAAGATTTCAGGGTTAATAAAGAGGCTGTCTCATAAGCACGCAGATAACGCAGATTAGACAGATTTTCGCAGATAAAAAAATAGTATAAATAAAAACGCTTATTATCAGTATTATAATAATCTGCGTTCATCTTTAATATCTGCGTAATCTGCGTGCTAAAATACGTATGAAACAGCCCCATCTATAAAGGTTAAGCAATCCTCTTACTGCAGTAAGCGAAAAGTTATCGGAACCGTATATTTTACCGCTACAACCTTCCCTTTCTCTTTTCCCGGAATCCATTTCGGCATACTGCGGACTACTCTCAAAGCCTCCTTATCAAGGCTGGCGCCTACTGATTTTACCACTTCAAACTTATCAAGCGAGCCATCCGTTTTTACAACAAAACAAAGGGTTACCTTTCCTTGAATACCATTCTCCTGAGCTTCTACCGGATACATTATGTTTTTAGCTATAAAGGACATCATTGCCTGTTGTCCGCCGGGAAATTCCGGCATTTCTTCTACAAGAGTATAAACATTTTCGCCATCCGGTAATTTCTCTGCAACCGTACGTTGGGTCTCTTCACTTGCGATTTCACCTGAGGCTAAACGAAAAGAGATCGGAACACTGAATTTTACCGCTACCGCTTTCCCTTTATTTGTCCCCGGCGTCCATTTCGGCATACTGTTGATTACTCTCATAGCTTCCTTATCCAGACTGGCATCTACCGGTTGTACAACTTTGACTCCATCAATCAAACCATCCGTTTTCACGACAAAACCAACCAATACCCTTCCCTGAATACTCTTCTCAATAGCTTCTACCGGATACTTTATGTTTTTAGCTATAAAGTCCATCAGCGCCTGTTGTCCACCGGGAAATTCCGGCATTACCTCCGCCATATCATAAACTTTTTCGCCATCCGGTAATTCATCATCATTACTTACGGCGCTTTGGGCCGTTTGCTCTTCTTTACTTTCTTTTCTACTGTTTGTTGCATTTGTGCAATTGAACAGTAATAAACCGGCTATCAAGGGGATAAACAATACATACTTGATTGAGCCGAACAGAGATGTTTCTTTTTTATTCATCATCTTAATTCTTTTTTTTAATGGTGATACATT
>JAISJX010000114.1 GCA_031261145.1 Tannerella sp. | reverse complement strand
GGGCTGTGGCTTTGGAAATATTTCCGGGCGAGCTTCTCCAACGCTTCTTCCTTATGAAAAACCCCCGTTTTAGGCGCTTTTTCATCCAAAAGGCAATAAGTCTGTTGTTTACCCCGGATAGTTCCGTTGCAGACAAAACCGTCCAACTCTGCATGATACATGATATGGTTCAGCCGTCTGCTATCTTCGCAGCTTATCTTGTTTGCTGTCAGCATTTTCCCTATTTCCTGACGGGTCGGATGAATCCCCTTTTGCAATTTCTTTTCGATAATGGAGTAGGCTTTTTTCAACACATCCGGTGTAATTTCCAGAATTTTATCGCTTGACCTGAGGGCGGAAATGATACGGGGCGCCGTTAATTCGAGCATCCAGCGTATATCGTCCTTCGCTACCAAATGCCATGTCGGACGCATAATATGAGTCCGGATGATTTCACCCTGATTGATAGCCTGTTCCACGTCCCCATCCGTAATTCCCGGCAGACGGACGCCGATTGCCCACTTCGCCATGTTAAAATTCTGGGCTTGCACAGCCCCCAGCCACGAAACGATTTCGTGAGGCTTTTTTAGCTCTGTTCCAATCAATTGATGATTAGCCAGGCGTATGTAGATGATGTCCGATACTTCCATTGTAAACGATTTTTATTCTGTATTCAATAAACGTAACTGTTTGCGGTTTATTGTGATCTACAGAAATCGAAGAATAGCCATTAAGGACAAAATTTGTGGACAGTAATTTTTTTGAATATTTTTAAAACAAGTTCTTTGATGAATAACTACCTTTGCGCCCAAACTAAAATGTAATGGAAGATAAAAATTTCAAAGGTCATATTTCACTGTTTGCGGCATACATCGTTTTTGGCGTTAATACGCCCATTGCCAAAGCGGTTCTTGCGCATGGAGAGGTTTCCGCTTTATCCCTGACCTTTTACCGGATGGGCGGGGCTGCCTTGCTTTTTTGGATTGTTTCCCTCTTTACCAAAAAGGAACACGTCGGTCGCCGTGATTTATTGTGGCTTTTCGGCGCCTCTATGATCGGTATTCTCCTGACCCAGATGACATTTATCGTCGGCCTTTCACGTACTACCCCCATTGATGCGTCGGTCATTACGACCACCGGCCCCATCATAACCATGCTTCTGGCAGCGTTTTTTCTGAAAGAGCCTGTCACGTGGAAAAAAGCCGTCGGAGTATTGATTGGCGCTTCAGGGGCTTTGTTGCTGATACTCAACTCAAATACGACCGGAGAGAAAGGCGCGGGCATTGTTGGAGATGTATTGTGTCTGTTAAGTACGCTTTCGTTCGCTTTATATTTGACTGCCTTTAAGCGTATCATCCTTAAATATAGCCCTGTAACGCTGATGAAATGGATGTTTCTTTTTGCAACGGTTTGTTGTTTGCCCTTCTGTATGAACGATCTTGTCACAACGAATTATGCCGCGATACCAGTGGATATCTATCTGAGAATTATTTATGTAGTAGCTTTTGCAACCTTTTTTTCCTATTTACTCGTACCCATCGGACAAAAAAATCTGCGTCCGACCATTGTTAGCATGTACAACTATCTGCAACCGATTGTCTCATCGTTTGTTGCCGTAGCATTGGGCATGGACGCCTTCGGTTGGGCAAAAGGTGTCTCCGCCGTATTGGTATTCCTCGGCGTTTATGTCGTAACGACCAGTAAATCGTATGCTCAACTGAAAGCGGAGAAAAAAGGGTAGGAGGTAAAATACGTATGAGACAGCCCCATCTCATTCTCAAAACAAAAGTCCGAGCGATATATTCAATCCATTCAACCGGCTATCGAGACTCATGTTGCGTTCCACCTGATTTTGCTTATAGATGAAATCGGATTGAAACGGGCTGATTCCGAACTCATAACCGGCGTCAAAAGTGATTCGTCCGATAACCACCTGAAAGGCCGTACAGATAGCAAGGTGATAGGGCGTTGTGATACTTTGATATTCGATATAGGTTTGCTTCGACGAAAACCGGACATCGTAGTCGTACCTCAGCTTCACACCGGCCATACAACTCAGTAAATAAGGATTTTCCTTGACAATATCGTACCCCAACACTATCGGGGCTTCGAGCGAATTAAGCCGCATGACTAACGATTGTGAAAAGGTCGGCGTTATGCCCCTTTCCTCTGAAGGCGGTTCCACGGCATCAAAAAGAAAATTACACTTGGTATGTTTCCATAAAACCGACGGCTGCAAAAAGAAATGATCTACATTGATACGCGCCATCACGCCGGCAAAAGAACCTACTTTATTCAATACATGGGCATTCTCTATCGTCATCCCGTCCACCGAGATATGCGTCGAAACAGGTAAGGCCGAATTTAAACCGACCTTCATGCCAAAGTTAAGCACCTTGTCTTTTTTGGGCATCACCACATCCTGCGCAGAAATATCCGCACAGATGAAAGCCGCTGTCAGAAGAAAAAAGATTTTCTTCATGGATTTATTTTTTCTTTACCGACCATCCGAATTGTCCGATTAATTCCCCTATTCCATAATATTTGCCATGTATATACACCAACAAATTAGCGCGCTGCATATCAAAAGCGCCGGTTTCCGGGTCAAGATAGGTATCATCAATGCGCACATTAACGACCTCGGAAACAAACATATCATGACTGCCCAAAGCCAAAACCTCTTTCACCCGGCACTCAATACACAGCGGCGACTCCCCAATCAACGGAGCGCCGACCACAGACGCTTTTTCCGGCGTAAGTTTCATCTCCTCGAACTTACGATGGTCTTTGCCCGAAACAACACCGCACCAGTCCGTTGAGTATGCCATGTCCAACGTTGTGAGGTTTATCACAAATTCCATATTCTTTCTCAGAATCGGATACGAATGCCGTTCCGGACGCACGGAGATATAACACATCGGCGGATTGGAACATATCGTGCCCACCCAACTGACGGTTAATATATTATACTCGGATGGCTCATTGCCGCAGCTAATCATTACTGCCGGCAGGGGATAAATCATCGTCCCCGGTTTCCAGTCTTGTTTCATCTTTTTTCCTGTTGATTTTAAAACGCCGCCGGTCATTTATTTAATCAGTATATCTTCTTTATTGATTCTCCGTTCGCAGTAAGCGCATTTAATCGTCACCTTCTCAAGGTCAATCACGTCAAAACGCGAAACCATCGGCTCGTTGTTGGTAATACATTTCGGATTATTACACTTCACGAGACCCTCCAACCGGTTCGGCAGGCTGACCCGTTTCTTTTCGACTACCTGATAGCCGCGAATCACGTTAAGCACCACATTCGGAGCGACTAAGGCGATACGGTTAATCTCATCTTCCTTGAAAAACTTATCGGCGATTTTAATCACCCCTTTCCGCTCCATCTTCTTGCTCTGAAAATTATTCCCAATCGTAATCTGGTTATTCATCTTATCTAATTCGAGCAACGAAGCCACTTTAAACAACTGTTCGGGTGGAATATGGTCGATAGCCGTACCATTTTCCAACGCTGCAACCTGTAATTCTCTCTTTACTTCCATTGTTTTGATTTTATGGGTTATTCTACTTCAATTCCTAAAACATCACACAAAATAGCCTGGCGCGTAAACAACCCGTTGCGGGCTTGCTGAATGTAGTACGCTTTCGGATTATTGTCCACATCATACGAAATCTCGTTTACACGCGGTAGCGGATGCAGCACACGCAGGTTCGGACGGCTGTTTTCCAGCATCTTATTATGCAGGATATACACATTCTTCACCCGTTCGTATTCGGCCAAATCCGTAAACCGTTCACGCTGTACGCGCGTCATATACAGAATATCCGTCTGATTGATAATATCTTCCGTGAAAGCGATATGCTCTTTATGGTTGATAGCATGCAAGGCGCAATATCGCTTCTGTTCGTCGGGCATCCGCAATTCGTCCGGTGCAATGAAATGAAAGTTCGGGTTGAAGTGCGACATCCCGACAATCAGCGAATGTACGGTGCGGCCGTATTTCAGATCGCCCACCATCGTAATGGTCAGATTCTCTAATTTCCCCTGCGTCTTCTGCATGGAATACATATCCAACAGCGTCTGCGAAGGATGCTGATTGCTGCCGTCGCCGGCATTCACAATCGGAACGGGCGTCACCTCGGAAGCATAACGCGCCGCGCCATCCAAGTGATGCCGCATGATAATCACATCCGCATAATTGCTGACAATCTGGATGGTATCTTTCAGCGTTTCTCCTTTGGACGAACTGGTCGTTGATGCGTCCTGAAAACCGACCACCCGGCCGCCCAGACGATTGACGGCCGTCTCAAAACTCAACCGTGTACGGGTCGATGGCTCGAAAAACAGGGTAGCCGCGACTTTTCCTTCCAGCAATCTCCGGTTCGGGACTGCCTCAAATCTCTTTGTATTGTCCAATATGCGAAGAATATCCTCTTTTGTACATTGGTCTATCGAAACTAAACTTTTACACAACATGGTTCACTGATTATTTATACAAACGTACAAAAAAAAGCGGAAATGCAACAAACATCTCCGCTTTTTTTATTTTTATTTTAAATACTCGGTTAATGATTCCGGCAAATAAAAAGTTTGATTGGCATCCACGTAAACAATGACGGATTGCAATCGCACTTCTTCTGTCGTCTTTTTCCCAGACCCTAATTTCACGATATTTGTGAATGGCGAAATGGTCAATTGTTTTTTCTTGGTTTTCACCACCAATGTCGGGCTTCCTTTTTCTTCAGCCGGTGGAACCACTTGGATCGTATAATCCTTAAACACCTGGGTATGCGGGACAAATATCTTGGACGTCAGTTCATCCAACTGACCGGTAAGCCCGAATAAAGCGGTCATATAATGATTCAACTCTATATTCGTATTCATTCCCAGCGGCAATGTCCCGGCAGGATGATAAGCCGCCAGAAATACTTCTTCGCCGGTATGCCCGCCGGTAGTAAAACCGAAACAGGTTTTCGAGGTGATCAGTTTTGCGACAAAGCCATTCAGCGAACTGCTGTAAAGCGACGCAAGCACGCCTTTGTCCGAACGTTCGGCTTCCGGGACAGGGCTGTTTTTGTAACCTTTACACTGATTTAATGCGTTTATTTCATCGGCCGTCAGTTCAAAACCTGCATATTCGCGAAAAATCCGTTGTACAGCCGATGCCGGTTCGCTGTTCAGTTTTTGGGCGAAACCATCGGCCGTCAGTTTCACTTGTGCAATCGAATGAAAGAGGTCGTCTTTGGTCATGCTGCCGTACCCGCCGCAGGTACGAGCGCCTATACTGATTCCGCTGTTACCATGATCGGGAACAACTACGATGGCCGTTTCTCCATTCTGACGGGCAAATTCAAGCGCAACCTTGCAGGCGCGGTCGAAAGCCAGAAACTCCGTTATCATCGCCGCCGGGTCGTTGGCATGCGCCGCCCAATCGACTTTGCTGCCTTCCACCATCAGGAAGAACCCATTTTCATTTTTAGACAGTTTCCGAATGGCTGTTTGGGTCATTTCTTCTATCGAAGGTTCTTTGGAGGCGTCCCGGTCAAGGTCGTAAGCCATGTCCTTGTCATTATACAAAGCCCACATTTTATTTCCGGCGTAAGCGCGCATCCCGCTTATATCATTTTTATATACGCCATAGCCATTGGCTTTCAGGTAAGCTTCGTCAGCCTCCGACAACAGCGAAACGCCGCCACCAATCACTACATCCAAGTCGTTGTGCACCATCTGGGGCGCAATCCAGTCGTAGCGTCCGCGGTTATAGCTGTGCGACGAGCAGTCCGCCGGCGTCGCATGTGGAAATTCGCATGTGAACACTAATCCCGTGGACTTTTTTTGCAGAATCTTAGCCGCTTCCAAAAGCGTCGTCAGGGGTTGGTACGCTTTCGCCGGGTCATTCGGATAAATGTCATTGGCTGCGTCACTAACCGGATAGGTGGCGACGTATCCGGGCAAACTCGGATAACCGGTCATGTAGCAGGACGTTGTGGGCGCCGAATCGCCAATCGGGGCATTCGATGAATGGGTGCGCACCGTACCGCAGAGATAGGGATCGATGGCCAACTTGGGCTTGTCCGCATGTAAATACCACTGATACCACCGGGCTGCCGAAACGGTTGCTAACGATGTGCCGTCCGGTATCAGTAAAATAATGTTTTTAACCGGTTTAACCTGCGCCGGTTCAACAGGTCTTGCCGGTAATACGAAGATTACCAGCAAAAAAGTCAGAATAAATTGCTTTTTCATGTACATACATATTTTAATTGTTTAATCACTTATCATTAAGTTTGCTTCAATACATCGGGATGATTTGTTCGTCAAAATCCGTAATCTTCTCCACGCCCGTTTCCGTCACCAAAAACGTGTTTTCGATACCAACCGCGCCTACCTCCGGAATCACAAATTTGGGTTCAAAGGCGAACGTCATACCCGGCCGTAAATGCTCTTTCGAGCGAGCGGTCAATACCGGTTGTTCGTTGAGATGCAGACCGATACCGTGTCCCACAAATTTAGACTGTTGCTTCGTACCCATAAAATAGTCCGCCAGTCCTTCTTTTTCCACTTTGGCAAACGCCCGGTTATACAGTTCCGCGCATGGAACGCCGGGATGAGCCGTCCGCATCATCCCGTCCTGAATATCCAACGCGACCTGATGCGCCCGATAAGCCAATTCAGGCAGTTTCCCGATAGAGAACACGCGCGTCATATCCGTCATATATGCCGTGAAATTACCGGCCATATCGACCATGACCGCCATTCCTTCTTTCAGCGCCGTGCCATTCGCCCCAATCGGGAAAATGGCATCCCGTCCGCCGCCGCCCAAAGCGAAGTCAAACGGCGAAGGCGCTTCGGCATTCGCTCCCGCCAGGACGCTTCCCATAAAAAGGTGCATATTGGCGCCATAAACATACACAATGCCGACCGAACCGAGTACACGCATGTTCTTTTCAATCTCCGCCTGAAACTCCAAATCCGTCATTCCCGGCCGAAAACAGGACGTCACTTTTTCGTACGCTTTGGAATGCAGTTGCGAAGAAATACGCAGTTGCGAAATCTCCCAGGGAGTCTTTATTTCGCGTACCTCGCGCATCAAACCCGAAGCATTACCCGTTTCCGACGATCGGAACACAGCCTGCAAACGCAGGTATTCGTTATAATTTATCTCATCCGCCTCAAGCAAAATTTTCTCAGGCAAACTTCGCCCTTCCGATTCAAAGAACTCACTGATTTGCTCCGGTTTCCGGATAGATACCACCCCCTCGCCCGACCATTCAGCCGGACGCTTCACAAACGAACAGGTCTCCCCATCGGCAGAAATATAAAAATAACCGGAGAAAATCCGTCCGGTCAGGTAATAGAGATTCACATCCACACTCAGCAAACAGGCATCTGCGCCCACGTGCAACATCGCTTCCCGTACACGTTTTCGCCTGACTTGCAAATCTTCCGACAATAACATACTATCACTCATTTTTTGCCTTTTCTTTACAGTCCACAAAGGTAACGATTTTTTTTGATTTAACAGCCAAATATTATTTTGAGGCGCTAATATCTATTTTGCATGACTCCTAAAACTGTGGGGGGCTTGCGATTAGACCTGTGCGGATTTGTTTGTACATAAAACGGATTGCAAATCCTGATAATAAAAACCGACAACACACATACTATGGTTGTATCTGAACCTTTGCCCGTCTGTTATCAAAATACTTTTTGAGTTCTTCAAAACCCATACCTTGCGTTTCCCTGTTTATCCGGCTACGGGTTTCACGCATAAATTCGACGGCCCTGAAGCCTTCTATGGCTTCTGTTTTTTTCTTTTTCATATTACAATCTCTTTAGGTGAACGAATATCAATCGTAGGATAACCATATTTTATATTGACGGAATTATATCCCCGTATTCTCATTACATTTACTATATGCTTGAAATTCCAGCTAACCAAAATATCGGCTCTGTGAATGGTTGCCAAAGCAATATGAAAACAATCTTCCCTGCTGGTTTTCCCAACTACTTTTTCTTGAATATAACAGTCTGCAAGATTTATGGCTTCATTTGTCAGTTCCACTTTTCGCTTACAACTTATTGGAATTTTATTTAGCAATTCCTTTACAAGCTGAGGAGCATTCAATAGTTCGTCTTCCGTAGTGTTGGAATACAGAATATCGAATGTTTCTTTTTGGATATTATCAAACAAAACTTTCGTTTCCTTTTCAAATTCCGTATCGTAATAACCGCCAATTACAGAAGTATCCAAGTATAAAACTAATTTTCGACCTTTCATCTTGTATCTTTTTTTGCAAAGGTAGGCTTTTATTCCCAATATTTCCAATAAAACAAATTATTTTTTCGTGATTGTTTGCAAATAATTTTGTCATATTAAAAACAAACATTATCTATTAACAAAATATCATGTTTAACAATATAACACAAACCTATTTTGCACACATCATCTTTAGTCCGAAATATGTTCGTTGACTTTATATCGCGATGGACCATTTTCGCCGCATGAAGCACAATCAGTCCATTTGCACACTCAAATAAAAATCTAAGAAT
>JAISJX010000096.1 GCA_031261145.1 Tannerella sp. | reverse complement strand
CGAAATGCTATATATTCACAGGAGATTTCGCGTTACCTGGAAAGGTCGCGCCAGCAATATGAACTCAATAATGAATTTTTATTGCAGTATAACAAGACTTTCGACGAGTTTACGTTCAGCGTGAATGCGGGAGGTAACCTCATGCACAGGAGCTATGAATATGTATATGGAGAGACACAGGGAGGATTGGCTATTCCGTTGTTCTACAATCTGAAAAATTCGATTTCACCGGCGCAGTCATACAACTATTTGAATAAGAAATCTATCAATTCGATATTCGGGAATGCCACCGTCGGATGGAAAAACTTCGTTTATTTAGACGCCTCTATCCGTAACGACTGGTCTTCGTCGCTTCCGAAAGGTAATAATTCCTATTTGTATCCTGCCGTAACAGGCAGTTTCATCTTCTCCGAACTGACCAAAGAGAGCGCTCCATGGCTCTCATTCGGGAAGTTCCGTGCAGGTTATGCTTTTGTAGGAAATGATACCGACCCCTACCAGGTGATTAATACATATACGCAATATACCAATATTGACGCAGCTACGGGAACTCCCGGATATACGGCGAGTACGACGCTGAGAAATGAAGCGTTGAAACCGGAAAGCACCACTTCGTTTGAAACCGGACTGGAAATAAGTTTACTCAATAATCGTATCGGATTTGATGTGACCTATTATTCCAATGAAACGAAAGACCAGATAATACCTCTTTCCGTTTCAGGAACTACCGGTTCTCTCATGCGGGTAATCAATTCGGGGTTGATCACCAACAAAGGGTTTGAATTTTCCCTTCACGGATTCCCTGTAAGAACCAACGATTATAGTTGGGAATCCACACTGACACTGGCATCCAATAAAAACAAAGTGGTCGATTTAATTGGTGAAACAGACTATTACCGGTTAACATCCGCGCCGTTTAAAGTAGAAATCGGAGCATTCAAAGGCTCCTCTTATGGCGCCATTATGGGCACTGATTATATCTATGATGACAAGGGAAATAAAGTGGTAGATGAAGATGGCCTTTATCTTTCGACCAATGGCAATGTAAACCTGGGTTCCGCCATTCCGGATTTTACGGGAGGATGGAGCAATACATTCCGGTATAAAAACTTGGATCTGGGCGTTCTGTTTGATTTCGCCAGAGGCGGACATTATTTCTCCACCTCCTACATGTGGGGAATGTATTCCGGTATGCTGGAAGAATCGGCCGCTAACGGGATTCGGGAAAACGGTATTGTGCTGAAAGGGGTAACCGGCGATGTCGAATATGACAGCAACGGGAATTACAAGGTTACCAATACGGCAAATAATACGACAAATGTAGATGCTTTGACCTATTGCGAGAGTTACTATACCGGGCCTGCGGCTCAAAGCGTTTTCAAAACGGATTACTTGAAACTTCGTGAAATCAATGTGGGATATACATTCCCGTTGGCAAGCAAGTACTTCGTAAAATCGCTCAGGTTGTCCGGTTACGGGCGTAACCTGGCGGTATGGGGGCCGGGCACCAAACATTTCGACCCCGAAATGTTCATTACCAATTCAGGTAATATCCAGGGCATCGAAGGAGGAGCAGTACCTTCAGTTGCCAATTTTGGGTTTAATGTAAGTTTAAAATTTTAATAAAACAGGAGGTATATACTTATGAAAACGAATTTATATAACTATCTTTCCATAGTGGTGATGTCCTTATTCTTCTTTTCATGTGAAGATTTGGAAAAAATCAATACAGACCCGAATAACCCGGCGGAAGTGCCCTCAAACATGTTGTTCAGCGGTACGCAAAAGGAAATAATGGATTACGTCTATGATGCATGGTTCAGCGGCCGTCAATGTCTGGTATATTCCCAATATTGGGGACAGCGCAATTACACAGAGGAAGATCGCTATCAGATACGCGAAAGCGTCAATAACTCTTATTTCAACAGGCTCTATTTTCTGCAAGCGAATCTGGATAAAGTAATCGCCCTGAACAGCGATCCTGAAACAGCGGCTACATCCGCCCTTTATGGCAACAACAATAATCAGATTGCAGCAGCTAAAATCATGAAAGTTTGGCTGTATAATCTCATGACGGATACGTGGGGAAATATTCCCTATTTTGAAGCAGGCAAACTGGAAGAAGGGATTTATTATCCCAAATACGATGACCAGAAAACCATCTATGATGAATTGATTAAGGAACTGAACCTGGCGGTATCCCTTATCGACGAATCGGAAGATGCGTTTATCGGCGGAGACATGATTTATTACGGCGACGCTTCCCTGTGGAAAAAATTCGCCAATTCCTTGAAACTGCGTTTGGCCATTCATACGTCCAAGGTAGCCGGTTCCAACTGGAAACAACTCATTGCCGAAGCATTGGCCGGCGGCGTATTTGAAAGCAACGACGATATGGCGGCATACCATTACGGCTTACCGCCCGAATATTCCTATTTTTATGAAGGATTCTTTATTGCAGGACGGAATGACTTCACGCTAACCCGTCCGTTTATCGACATCCTGAAAGGACAACCGGATACGTTGAATGCCAAAACCCACCCGTGGGAAAATGTGACAGACCCGCGTCTTTCGATCTATACCACTCCCCGTAACGGAGAATATATTGGTATTCCTTACGGTATTCCGTCCGGGAATATGACTTCAGCATACCGTAATGCGGCGCCTAATATCTATGCAAATCCGCCTGTCGTTCTTGCTCCTGACTTTGCAGTACCGTTGATGACTTATGCCGAAGTGCTGTTTATCATCAGCGAATACAACGGTTTTTCGGAAGAAGAATATATAGAAGGCGTCGAAGCATCGCTCGAATACTGGTCGGGCATAAACGGAACGCCTCTTGGCGCTGAGGAGATAGAAGAGTACGTAGAAGCTGTCAGCGAAAATGTGAATGCCGAAGCCGTTGCGCTGCAAAAATATATTGATTTATATATGAACGGAACGGAAGCGTGGACGGAAATACGCCGTACCGGTTATCCGGATCAACTGCTGAAACCGGGAGAACTGTCGGTAGGCAGTCTCAGATTCACTACGCTGTCCGATACAAAAGATCTGATTATTTCACGGGTGAAGTATCCGACCAACGAAAGCACCTTGAACGGAACCAGCTTCAATGAAGCGGTAAGTAAATTGGAGGACGGTACGAATAATTATTATTCACCGATGTTCTGGGATAAACGCCGCACAGAAGGTCTGCATCCGGCCAATAAATAATTTTATCAATGATTGTGGAGAGCAGGAGCGCGATAAATCGCGCTCCTGCATCCCACATAACCGTCCCGCAGGAGACAGCAAACCCATGTATGCCATACATGACCGTCCCGCGCGCGTCGGCAGGATAATGTATGCCTTACATGACCGTCCCGCAGCCGTCAGCAGGACAATGTATGCCTTACATGACCTCCCCGCGCCCGTCGGCGCATCCATGTATGCCTTACATGACCGTTGCGAATGATTGAATCCTTGAATCGGATTCGTACTCAAAATATTTTTTTACCCATTCTATGTATGAATGCAAAAAAACAGTATATTTGTAGCGTAAAAGAACAAATAAAAAGAATATACATGAAAACGTTAGTCACTATCCTTCGTATGGCCATTGGATGGCATTTTTTGTATGAGGGCTTTATCAAATTGTTGTCGGGTAACTGGTCGGCCGAAGCCTACCTGAATAATACCCGCGGGTTTCTTTCGCCCGTTTATCACTGGTTTGCTTCCTCTCCCGGAATCATGTCGGTGGTTGATGTGCTGAACATTGCCGGTTTAATCCTTATCGGCTTGTCGCTGTCTTTCGGACTGTTGTCCAAATGGTCTTCCCTGTTTGGAGCCATCCTGCTGACGCTTTACTACTTTGCCTATCCGCCTTTTGGTATCTCCCTGCTCAATGTTCAGGAAGATAGCGTTTTTGTGGTGGACAAATTGCTTGTGGAAGCAATCGCCCTCTTCTTCTTCTTTTTCTATAAAGAAAAGGGATATGGATTAGACAACCTGATTCGGTCATGGAAAAAGAAACGGGCGGCAACTGTCCCAAAAGCAACTCCCGTTTCCGTTCCGGCAGAAACGCCGGCAGAAACGCCCGAAACAAGCGGTCATACGCGGCGCGAAATGTTGAAAGACCTTGTTTCCCTGCCCGTTCTGGGAGCATTGGGATGGGGCGCATACAAGACGAACAAACTGTATGGAATGGATGTGATGTCAGGCGCTACGATTCAAGTCAATCAAGTGGCCTTGCGCGATCTGAAAGGCGAGTTGCCGAAAGGGAAAATCGGTAATCATGAGATTAGCCGCCTGATTATGGGCGGGAACCTGATTGGCGGCTGGGCGCACGCACGGGACTTGCTCTATGCCGGTTCACTTTTCAAGGCATACAATACCGAAAAGAAGATATACGAGACGTTGATGCTGTGCGAACAGGCCGGTATCAATACCATTAACATCGGCTTTCCGACCATATCGGTCATGGCGAAATACAAGAAAGTAACCGGCAGCAAGATAAAAGTGATTACGCAGGTGGGGATAAAAGAAAAAAGCGAGGATATTTACGAAGATGTAACGGTGGCCATTGATAATGGAATAGATATTATCCAGTTGCAGGGTAATTGGTGCGACTGGCTTGTCAGGGACAGCCGGTTGGAGGTGATAGACAAGATGATGGGACGGATTCGGAGCGAGGGTTGTGTCGCCGGAATGGGTGCGCATACCATTGATTCTTTCATTATTTGCGAGGAAAACGGAATTATCCCGGATTATTATATGAAGACCATGCACCATGATAATTACTGGTCGGCTCATCCCCGCGAGTTCAGGAAGCCGTTTGAGGTGGACGGGGTGCAAAGCAATGACCATAACATGTTTCACGATAATTGTTTCTGCCCGTTCCCCGACCGCACCATCGAATTTGTGAATCGCATCAAAGTTCCGGTGATGGGGTTCAAGGTGCTCGCCGCAGGCGCCATCTCCCCGAAAGACGGCTTTAACTGGGCATTTGCCAACGGCGCCGATTTTATTTGCGTGGGCATGTTTGATTTTCAGGTGGTGGACGATGTGAATATCTGCCTCGACACCCTGCAAAACCTGCAAGGACGGCAACGGGAATGGTTCGCCTGAAAAAAAGGCTTACTTTGTCACCAGAAACACCCCGCTCATAATCAGGAAAACGCCGAACCAGCGTATCAGGGGGACGGTCTCATGAAAGACAAAGATGGCCGCTAACATCCCGAACACATAACTGATGCTTATCATGGGATAGGCGACGGAAAACTCGAAGTGCTTTAGTATGTAGAACCATAATAACGAAGCGGCTACCATGGAAATGCCGGAAGCGGCCATTGGCCAGTTGGTAAAGAAGTCTTTGAAATACTTCCATGTAAAACTGAACTTATCCAGCCGGAGCATGGCGATCTTCAGGAATATCTGTCCGGAGACAAGAAACAAAGATTGTACGGTGGCGTAAACGATTAATTTTAGCATTGGGACAGGAGTATCAATGAATGAGACTTGTTGTTGAAATGGTTGTAAAACAAAATTCGTTTTACGGATGAGAGGTCATTTTCCCGGTTGAGGAGAAGATGCGAGGGAATCATCTGCCGGTGGAGGCATGTTGCAGCGGTGTAAACGCCCAGAGCCGGTGATGTGATGGACTGGCCGAAAAGATGTTTGTATTGCGCAACCGGATGATTTCCGAACAACTGCGGGATAACGGTTTGATAAACGGCGTCGTTCGCAGGATTTGTGTTTGTGCCGACCAGCACGGCGTCTATTTCGGACAGCGAACAACCGGCGCGGCCTAATAAGGCGTTAAGCGATTGCCGCATCTGTTCTTTGGACGGGCGATACATCATTTCTGTTTCGCTGATTTCGCAGAGCGTCCGGTCGTTCCGGGAAGCGCTCAACAACATGCTGACGGCTGTTTCGCCCGCAAAACATCGTTCCTTGGGGGAAGCCGTATTTTCGCCGGCAAAGTTAAACAGACCTAATTTGCTGAAGAAAAGATGATAATCGGCTGTAAGTTCGTCGTAGCCGCCGACTAATGCTGTTTGGATGCCATGCAAGCGGAACTGGAGGATGGCGTCGGTCAGCGCATGTTCAAAAGAAACGCCGCGGTGCACGAACGTATTGTTGTAGCCGTGGCACTTCAGGTCGATGGCAATGGAGGAACTGAGGATATTGTGGGTCGATTGCATGAAATAGCTGGGCTGCAGGAACTGTTCGCCGTTGTCTAACATGCAGGTCAAGAATTTCTCGGTGTTTTCAATACAGCCCAGACCGGTGCCGCTGATGATGGCGTCGGGCATTTCGACGGACGCCTTTTTCAATGTCAAACGGGCGGTGACAATGGCGCGTTTCAGCAAGTTACACATCCTTCGCGACATCAATGGGGACAGATAGTCCGTAAAAGCGGGATCGTTGGAATGGATGCAGGCTTTATCGGGATAAACGGGCGAATCGAACCATTCATCGGATAACGGTTTTTGAGCTGATATTTGAGTTGCTGCCTGAATATATACTGACATACCGTTTTAAATTTTAGATAAGACAATGGATGAATTATTTCCGCCGAATCCGAACGAATTAGACAAAATATGACGGATTGGACGGGAAGACGCCGGGTCGGTCACCGGAACAAAACTATGCTCTTCGATAGGCGTATGGAAGTTCAGGTTGACCGGAAAGAAGTTGTTTTCCAACGCCAGCAACGAAACGACGGCTTCGATGCTACCCGCCGCGCTTGTCGTATGCCCGGTGTAGGCTTTGATGGAAGCGAGGGGCGGGATGTGGTCGCCAAAAAGCCTCATGACGGCGATTCCTTCGGTCAAATCGTTGTTGGGCGTTCCCGTGCCGTGCGCGTTGATGTAATCAATATCTCCGGGGGTGAGTCCGGCGCTTTCGACAGCGCCTTTCATGGCAAGATAAGCGCCTAAACCGTCGGGCGAGGTGGCTGTCGGATGATAAGCGTCGCAGGCATTGTGATAGCCGGAGATTTTGCCTGTCGGCTGCACGCCCCGCCGCGCCGCCGATTCGGGAGATTCGAGAACAAGGTAGCCTGCGCCTTCGCCGAGGTTGATTCCGGCGCGGTTTCGGTCAAAAGGCTTGCAGATTTCCTTGTCGAGAATCATCAGCGTGTTAAAACCATTGAGATGGTAACGCGAAAGACATTCGCAACCGCCGGCGACTACGACATCGGCACGCCCTTCCTTAATCAGGTCGGCGCCCATCATAATGGTATTGGCGGAAGAAGAACAGGCGGTTACGATGGTCGATACCATCTTGAAACCGCCGAAGTAATCGGCAATCTGTTCGGTACAGGCCCCGCAGTCATTCAGTTCGATATAAGCGTTTTTCGAGTCGTTTTCCAGAAAATCGGAGTACAGTTGTTCCGTCTGGTCCATACCCCCGACGGTGATTCCGGAGATAAATGCAACCTGCAAAGTCTCCCGGTCGTCGAGGCGGGCTTGTTGAAGCGCCTCTTTTACGGCAAATATACCCAGCAACGAAGAACGTATTGCGACCTCTCCCTGCGGGAAATTCAACATCTCCCGCATCTCGTCGTTACTGTATTTCACTTCGCCTGCGGGAAATTCGGTATGGGAGGTTTTCAGGTAACGAATGGGGGCAAGACCTGAATATTGGTTTTTCAAAGCCTCCAGTGTCGCCTGTTTGCCAAGCCCGACCGGAGAGATGATGCCGGCTCCGGTCACATAAACGTCCTTTGTCTGTTCCATGCTCGTTCGCTTCGTTCTTACTTATTTGATACGGTTTGCTGTGACGTATTCCGCCATCGTGCGGATGGATTTGAAAATCTCTTTTCCCTGTGCAGGGTCTTTCAGCTTGATGCCGTAATTTTTTTCGAGCAATACGATCAACTCCAATGCGTCAATCGAATCAAGTCCCAGGCCATCGCCGAACAGTTCGCTGTCGTTAGAAATATCTTCCGGCGTTATACCTTCCAGATTCAACACTTTAATAATCTCTTGTTTCAATTCCAAAATCAATTCGTCCATAATTTCTTTAATTTGATAAGTTTATAAATATTTTTAATTAATCATTTTTTCTATATTTCCTGCGTTTAAAGCCATCAAACCGTCGTTGCCACCGGCTTCGCACAGCATCATAAACGATCCGGATTCCGCTTCCAACCATCCGGCCAGCGCATATTTCATTCCGGCGGATAACATGGTTTCGCGGATGATGGCTTCCATCGGTTGGCCTTGCGGTTGCGGAAGCACGTAAAAGACGGTTTCACCGTGTATCCTGTTCCGGATGGCTATCTCGCCCGTTACAATGTTGGGCAAGGTATAGACAAATACGGCAGGGCTTGGGAAATAGTCTCCATCTGCCGGAATGGTCAGTTGATAAGCCTCATCCGCATTCAGGGAACCAGTCCGGTTGAAGAGGATAATCGCTGTATCTTCTTTGGGTTGCTCGCGCTCGAAACCGTTCATTAACAATTCGGCGGCAAGAAATCCCTGTTTGGACAAGACGTCCATTTTAAAAAATTTCCGATAGTCGATGCCCAACCGGTTATATAGGTCTGTCAGAAAAGCCTGCATTTCGCATGGTTTTTGGACGGATTCGATATAAACCTTCCCGTTTAACCGGACTTGACCGGGGAATAGTTGGCAGTAGCTTTTAATCTGAATATCTTCCATCGTTCAATTTTTTACAAGTGTATATAAAAGAGCGGCATTGCATCCGCCGAAACCGGAAAGCATATTGATGCAGCGGTTGCGGGAGGTGGTTTGCACCTGTTGCGTGACATGCAGCGGATTCGTGACGCCTAAGGTATTGAAACCGTAGGTTTTCAGAATTATTCCGTTTCGCAGGGCGCGGGTTGAGATGATGCTTTCCAGGATGCCTGCGCTGCCCAGGGTATGTCCGAAATAGCCTTTCTGACAGGTGATGGGGACATCTTGCAGCGAGGCGCGGGTGATGGCAACCGATTCCATCTCGTCGTTGTAAGGCGTCGCTGTCCCGTGCGCATTGACAAATGCGATTTCATCCGTTCCTGTGCCGGAAAGCACGTGCTTTAACGCGAGGAACGATCCTTCGCCCGTTCGGGAAGGGCCGGAGATATGGTTTGCGTCGTTTCGTACGGCTCCGGCGCTTAGTACAATCTGACCGGATTGGATTTTATCACCGGGCGTATCCGCCAGAATCATTGTTGAGGCCGATTCGCCGATATTCAATCCGTTACGTTCGGCGTCAAAGGGTTTGCAGACTTCCTGCGACAATGCTTTGAAGGACTGGAAACCGGAAACAACAAATCGCGAAAGCATATCGGCGCCGGTCACGATGACATGGTCGTAGCGTTTCGAGAGCAACGCCCGTTGTGCCGTTATCAAGGCTGAGGCGCCTGAAATACAAGCGTTCGACACAACCAGCGGCGTATTTTTATTGCCGAAATATCCGGCGATTAATTCGGCGGAACGCCACAAGAACAGTTGCTCCGGTTCGTAACCGTCTCTTTGGGTGGAATCGAGCAGGAAAACGTTTCCTTTGGTGGAGGAAAGAATAAACAGCGTCCGCTTGCTTGATGCGTCAATGGCTGTCTCTTTCAGAGCCTCGGAAACGGATACGATGGCCGCTTTTTCCAACTTGGTACAGTTCGTTTCCGGGGCAAAGGGCAGACGGTAAAAAGCCCTGTCCAACGCCTCGCTGTCGATGGCCGACGCCATGAACGGTTCGTGCAGGTTGAAATAGCTTTCCGGGTAATAAGTGATTCCGCTTATTCCTTGCCTTACGTTTTCGAAATTCTGTCCGGAGGTAAAACCTAAAGCTGATATAATATTGTCACTTAGCAATGTTATCATAGCAAATCATATTTTTTCTTCCATTCTTCGTAGAACGGAGGATTTGTCCATAATAAGTTATAATTGCGATCGAGAAACACTTGCGTGGACGATCCGGAGGCAATCAGGCTGTTGTCTTCCAGCGACCGTATTTCGTAGTCAAAAATGACTTTTGCCGCCGTGACGTTCCGGTAAATAATGTCCACCCGCGCCCGTTGTCCGAGAAGCAAGGGTTTCTTGTAATTAAAATTCAAATCGACTAATGGGGCGAAACATTCGTTGGCGAAATAAGTTTCATAGCTAAGTCCGAACACTTTTCCGAAGTATTCGCGCGCGTCCTCGAAATAGAGGGCGTACGAGCCGTGCCATACGATGTGCATGGAATCGACTTCGCTGAAACGAACGTCAAACTCTTTCGATGTTTTCAATACCCTGTCTTCTTTCTTTTCCATCAGTCAGGCGCCATGTCTGTTAAAAAAATCTTCATCTCACAAGTGGCGATTAATTTATCGCCGACTTCTATTTTTGAGTCAACCAATGAGGTGGCGAATATTTCTTCTACAAACAAAACGGTCGTTTCCAATTGCTCGCCTACCAACGGTGTCTCGTAAATACTCATCTTCTTTATCATTCCGATATAACCGATTTTGACAACCCCGTCCCGTTGTACATCCGTTTTTTCCTTGTAGCCCATTCGTGCGGCGCAGGTTTGCGCGATGACTTCGACCAGCCCGGCTTCTTCCATCCGTCCGTTCGTGCAAAAAAGATTGTCTTCGCGAAGGGTAAAGACCGTTTTTGCGACGACCGGGTCGTAATAGGTCAATTTGTCCACCATGATAAACGGCGGACGTTGAGGCAATAGTTCAAAAATACTCATCTGTTTCATTGTTTCCATCTTTTTTAACTGTATCTAAAAAATTCCCAAAGAGGCCCTTTTCGGCCCCGTTTACGCAACGTCTCCACCAAAGGCGACAGTTCGTCGTCGGGGAAAACCCATTGCTGACCGGTCGCTTTGGCTCGCGATACGATTGTTTCCGCCGTTATCTGTTTTGAAACATAATAAACCGGATTAATCAGTTCGTTCGGCGACCGGATAAT